>DASWID010000045.1 GCA_036397855.1 Thermodesulfobacteriota bacterium
AAGGAAGATCTTACAAAAGAAGCGCGGCTTGAGGCGCGGACAACGTCCCGCGTCAAGGAGCTGATACAGCACGCAGCGGATCTGGAAGGGCGCAGCGTGAGCGATTTTGTCATTGAGCATGCGCGGGAGGCGGCCGAGGACGTCATTGAAAAGCATAGCCACATCAGATTGTTGGCCAAGGACAGCGCATCGTTTGTGGAAGCGCTGCTGAATCCGCCGGCGCCACATGAAAGGCTGAAAAGAGCGGCGCGCCGCCATAAAGAACTGATAAAAGATAAGTGAGCGGAAAGAAGCGGAAAGAAGGGTTTTTCATTGAACCCCTGAAAGACTCGCATGACCGCGCAGAGTTTTCGTGCGGCATTGAGGAGCTGGACAGATATTTCAAAAATCAGGCGGGGCAGGATGCGCGCCGCAAGGTTGCTGCGCCCTTCGTGCTGATCGATGGCGCAACGGGAATAGTGGCGGGTTTTTATACGCTGTCCATGCGCAGTGTTCTGCTGGCGGAGTTGCCGGCAGGCGTTCGAAAGAAGCTTCCCCGATATCCTGATGTGCCCGTGGTTCTGCTCGGCCGCATGGGCGTTGACGTTAAATACCAACGCAGGGGCTTGGGGGAAGCGCTTTTATTCGATGCGCTGAAACGCAGTTATGAAACCAGGACGGAGATTGCAGCTATTGCCGTGATTGTCGATGCCAAGCACGGCGCGGAAAGCTTTTATTTGAAGTACGGTTTTCTGCGGTTCTCCGAACAAGAAAACCGGCTGTTTTTGCCGATGAAGACGATTCAAGCTCTGCTTAAAAATAAAGTATGAATTTTTGGCCGAAAAATACTTTTTTTAAATCATGAAGGATTCTGGAGACAATATAAAGATAAAAGCGAAGGGGTCAAGCCTTCAATTGACAATACTTAAATCCTATTTTATTGATTTTTTTTCAATGGGTCCAGAAATCAACTATCCTTACTTATCTTTTCTTCAATCCTTCTAAACGTCATGATAATGTTAAGAAAACAGTCCAGTAATCATTATAGAGGAAGATCTTTTGTTGCCTTGAAACTCCATTCGTGTCGTGACACCGGGCACTGGGATATTGAATACGAAGGAGCCTTGGCATTTTAGTATTTCCTTTAAACCAATTCGAATCTACATGGGTAGTATTGCCAATTGTAGACTTGGCCCCTTCTACTGACAAGCTCAAGGCAAAATTTCATTAAGAAGCCGCGACTATTTTTCCCCCGCCTCATATACCATTAATAAGATCGCTGAGGCAGTAGAATTAATTGCAAACTGAGCAATATGCTGAGGCACTTTCTTGGAAACTGTGCCCGCGCCGTGTGACTTACTAAGTCGATTTCTAAGGGTGGGGACAATCATGAGAAGTTGTTCGAAATAACTTTCAAGCTGGGTGTTGTCGAGGAATATTTTAACGAGTGTAGATACGTTATCCGTTTGTTTGTACAGCCAGCCTTTCCTATCACACAAAATTTTAAGAACACTTTCAAAGGCGCTCCCACACTTTGTCAAGCAATCTCCATAGTCCCCTTTTCGATAGTCCTGCAAAGCATCTAAGAATTCGTCATTAGCCAGTCGGAAATGGCCACGCTGAAGGAATTCAAGCGTTGGGACAATCACCTGAGTATGGATAAGCTCATTCCCTCGACAAACAACGCGTGGGTAGGAAACCACTTGTATTGCTTCGTGTTCCCGTCCATAAAGCCGTGATTTGACACGCTCCGTCACATAGTCCGTTAAGAAATAGGGAAGTCCATCTATCACAAGAAACGCATTTAACTCCCTAACCATTTCTTCTCTTGGCAAGTGAACATGGGATAAACAGTCCACGCTAAAAACATCTTCCACGAGGTCGAGAAACTGCTCGGTCGGACACGCCGTGACAAATTGGAACGCATCTTCCGCTGGTGAACTAAAAGAAGTATGAGATAATTGAGCTTCACCATGCCGATATCGAAGAATTCTATGAATCTGATTCCAAAATTCGATAGTGTAATCGCCCCCAATCCCGAACTCGGTGACTCTTTTGTTGCCAAAAACTTCAGCACACCACATTAAAACTCGGTTTCGGAAAGTACGCGAAACCTCCACTAAAGGTTCTTCAGTTGGCCTGGGTCTCCTTGAGAAAACGTCAAATATTCGATCAAGCCACCACATAGTCCGCCTCTCCTAAACGACTGGCTTGGCTGCCTATACTTATTATTTATACGGAAAGTTATTATATAATCAGGTATCTGGAAACCAAAATTTAGAGCTATCTTATCCATAAGTCTAAATTTCCATGCCGTCTGTTATCGCATCCAATAAATTATTACCAAAGGCTGTCGTTTACACAAAATTGGCAATAGTGTTTCATTCCACTTCTATTCGGAATGCTTAGGCGCTATTAGGGGACAATTCCGCTTAAACAGACCTCAATGCAGCTATCAAATTTGGAGCTACATCTTTAACGAAGGCCATTTGTGCTTTCGATACTTCTTCCCCGTGAATAGCGGGTGAAGTCACAGAATACACTTCTCTTATAACACTAATTAAAGCGGGGTCAATTAACTGTTCCTCGGCGAGCATACGACTTACCTGATGTATGGACAATGGGCGACGCCGATCCTCTTCCCCATACCTTTCCTTCCAGATACGACGCAATTCTTTTTCGATGTTGTAGCGCACGCCAAACAAGAACGATACGTCATCTTCGACTTTCAAGTCATCGCTGGGCACCGCGGGCATTCGTAGATTATGAGCTCGAACAAACTCGTCGAGAATATTCCGCACGCGTTCTTCTATAAGAGGAAGCTGTGAATCTGACGGTGGGAGCGGCGCAAATGTAAAGCTGGGGTTAAACTGAGTCCTTATGTCGACGGTGTTGCGAATATCAGAGCGCAATTCAGCTATCTCTCCCTTGACATCTGCCTTCAATGCTTCGATTTCCTTTTTGAAGGTCAGACCAAAGAAGCTGATCTCCTGAAAAAGGGGAAGTAAGAACAAGGCGACCCATATCAGAAACACAAAGACGTCCGCGTAGGATGAGTGCCCGACAACCAAGTCAGGGTACCTACGATACAGAAAATACGTCAGCCCGCCCAAGAGTAATACCCACCAGAGAACTTTGAACCAGTTCGGAAGCTTCATGATTATCCTTGCTGGACCCTAAATGCCGTGGATTTCCATACAATACATTTATCACACAGCGCTGTCCAGGGCTTTTTTTACCTCATGCGGGTTTTCTCAATGACTGTCACAGAAGCCTTGGTCGGGCCTTCGGGCACACGATTATTGGTTTCCCATTTTTTTAATGTCGATACAGGGATCGCAAAAGTCTCGGAAAAAACTTCCTGTGTCATCTGAAGTTTTTCACGGATTGCTTTGACATCTATATCTCTGTTGCGTACCTTGTAGGCGCGCTCTTTGGTTTTATCTCCTTTGAGATAAGCCAGAGCCTGCTTCGCACCTGTAATAATTTCCTTTCCTGCCTTGCTCATGGTTTCATCTCCTTCTTAATATCGTGAACGATTACATACAGGATATTAATTATAACCATTAAGGCTGAAATGAAACTTCCCGCAGTAACCTGCAGGCTATCACCATAGAAACTGAAAGTCTCAGATGACGCGAGGAACCCTGAGCCCAGTCGAAGGGGACGAAGCAATCGAAAACTGGGGAAAAGGATGAGATTGCTTCAATTTGCTTCGCAAATTTCGCAATGACAGACAGCAGGAAACCCTGTAGCTACAGGGAATTCACTAGTTAAAACTAGTTTTTCACAAGGTATGTTGTCACTCCCTGATCGAGGGAACAGACCATTCTAGTTTGAGCCCGTTGCCACCGTAGCGGTAATATCACCGCAAAACCCGTTGCAAAAGTTCTCTGTAAGCCGTCCAAAGATCGTGACCACCGGCAATCGATTCTTACGAATCCGCATGAAACCCGTTTGTTTGAACAGGTTTTCCCCTTCTGTTAGAATTCTAGGATGGCCAAGAAAAGAATAACAAAGGTCTATACTCGAACCGGGGACAAAGGTTTAACCTCACTTATCGGCGGGAAGAGGGTAAGTAAGGACTCTACAAGGGTGGATGCTTACGGGGAGATAGATGAGCTTAATGCAGTGCTGGGAATAGTACGATCTCAAGCCAAGGACGATGAAATAAAGACAATTATTTCAGTTATTCAGAATGATCTTTTCATTATTGGTGCAGATCTTGCCAGTCCAATGGATATCCTGGCACCAAGGATAAAACCCGATAGTGTAGAAAAGCTTGAGCGAACAATCGATAAATTTCTTAAGGAGCTCGAACCACTGAAGGAGTTCATTCTTCCAACCGGTAGGGGCGGAGGACATTATCTTCACCTCGCAAGAACGGTTGCGAGAAGGGCCGAAAGAAGTATCGTGAAGCTTAAGAGAGAAGAAGAAATCAATGAAAACGTGTTGAAGTACATAAATAGGTTATCTGATTTGTTATTCGTAATGGCTAGAATTGAGAACAAGCGCTCTGGTTTTGAAGAAGCATTCGCAGATTTTGGAAATTAAATGGCCGCTTTGAATAATTTCGCAGATTATATCGTAAATCCACAAATCGAGGAATATCTAAGGAGCCTGGAACCGACAGATGACATTATACTGAAGGAGATGGAAGAGCTCGGCAGAGAAAGGGGTTTCCCAATCGTGGGACCGCTCGTCGGAAGGCTACTTCATCAGTTAGCCTTGGCCATAGGCGCAGAAAGGATCTTTGAGATGGGCTCAGGCTTTGGATACTCCGCATATTGGTTCGCTAAAGCACTTAGTGATGGCGGTACATTATTCTTCACAGACTTTTCTAATGATAATGGTAAACTTGCCCTAAGTTTTTTTAAGCGTGCCGAGATTAACAACAGAATAAAGATCCACGTTGGGGACTCACTATCAATCCTGGATACAATACCGGGGCATTTTGATATAATATTCAATGACATAGACAAAGAACGCTACCCATTAGTAGTTGAAAAGGCCTACAACAGGCTGAGAAAAGGGGGTCTTCTCATCGCTGACAATCTCCTTTGGTTCGGAAGGGTATTAAGAAACGACGATTCTTCAAGCACAAAAGGGGTAAAGGAATTTACAAGGCTTCTTCTTTCTGAAAAAGGGTTCCTCACCACTATCATCCCAATAAGAGACGGAATTTCAATCAGTCTAAAGCTCTGATCAAATTTTATAGGTATCATATATTAAGATTATTTTCTCATTTACTGAAACCGTCACGTCATGGAAAAATTAAGAATGCCTTCAAAAAAAGAAGATGGGTATCAAGGCGTCAAACTACGCTACAAGGAAAAACAATATGAGTTAAAGAAGCTTCACGATAAACGAACCCTTTCAGGCATAGCGTTCTCACAAAGATTGTCTCTTATCACAGATGAACTAATCAAAGAATCTCTAAAACATCTTGGCCTCCCTCATCTCAACGGCATCTCGATAATTGCAACTGGAGGCTATGGAAGAAAAGAGCTTTGTCCATACTCCGATATAGACCTGTTGTTCCTATATTCACCAACGAAAAAATCATTAGTAGAAGGGACAGCACAAAAACTACTGTATTCTCTTTGGGATCTAAATCTTCAACTCGGTCATTCCATTAGGACAATTGACGAGTGTTTCGAAATCTCCCTTAACGAAGACACAACAATTCTCACGTCACTTCTCGACGGTAGATTCATTACTGGCGATAGGAAAGTATATAATAAATATGATAGAAGGCTCTTTCTTGAATTTCTTCCAACGATCTCGTCGAGGTTTATTGAAAAGAAATTAGAAGAAAATGAACAGAGGATCGACAAATTTGGTAGATCAATTTATCTCCTCGAACCAAATATAAAAGAAGGAGAAGGCGGCCTGCGAGACATCCACGCAGCACTGTGGATTGCACAAGCAAAATTCAAGCTTAAGGAATTTAGAGAGCTCCTCTATAAAGGTATTCTGACTGAAAGGGAGCTCAATGTATTCAAAAAGGGATTGGATTTCCTACTTCAAATTAGAACGCAACTCCATTATTTAGCCGGAAGAGCAGAAAATATACTCAGGTTTGATTATCAGGAGAAAATTGCAAGGTTTCTTGGCTATAAAGATACAGAGCTACCCGCAGTAGAACGTTTTATGAGAATTTATTATCTCAGGGGAAATCTAATTAAAGAACAATCCAAGAAACTGATCGACAGATGCGTTTTTAGACCAAAACTTAGCTTCGGCTCTCAGAAGACAGTGCTCCTGGATAAAGGCCTTATCATTCAGGGAGGAATGCTCTCTGCTTCTAGCCGTAGAATCTTCCACGACCATCCTCAAAACTTCATTAAATGCTTTGAATACGCCGATAAATACAACATTAAAATGAGTAAATACCTGTCGGATTTAATCCGTGAAAACGTGAAGCTCATAGACGAAAATGTAAGAAATGACCCAGGGCTTAATTCTTCGTTCCTAAGTCTACTATCAAATGGTAAAGCCGTATCCAATACGCTTTTTGAAATGAATCGTCTTCGTCTTCTTGGTCATTATATTCCCGAATTTGAGAAAATAGTATGCATGGTCCAGCATGACGCATACCATGTTTATACTGTGGATATACACTCAATTTTCATGATTAGAGAAATTGAAAATCTCATTGCTGGAAAATACGAAAAGGAGTTCCTTTTTCTCACAAAAATCTCTAGAAATATTTCAAAACGACATATACTTTATCTGGCCTGCCTTCTGCATGATATAGGAAAGGGAGAGGGTAGGGATCATTCTCAAAAAGGCGCACAGATGATTCCGAAAATCGCCGAACGAATAGGTCTTACAATTGAAGAAAACGAGAAACTTCAATTTATAGTTAAACATCATCTTATAATGCCCCATTTCTCCCAGAGGCGAGATCTTCATGACGAAAGCCTAATAATTCGATTCGCCAAATCGGTAAAAACTGTGGAAACCCTCTCGTTACTGTATCTACTCTCATTTGCAGACGTTAGATCGGTAGGTCCCGACGTATGGACAAACTGGAAAGGGATGCTCCTTGAAGAGCTTTATCTCAGGACCGCAGCGATATTGGATGAGGAGGAATTTGAGAAGGAAAGTCTAGAGGAAAGAGCGAAGAGGTTTACAAGAGATGTCATTAACCTTGTAAAAGAGGAAATCTTAGAGAACTGGGTAAAAAAAATTCTAAGAGGCATGCCCCACTCATATTTTGCAGGTTATTCCCCACAAAAGATTGCCTATCATTTGAAATTGATTAAAAAATTTGCCAAAACGGTAGCAATGGATGTGGTTTTTCATCCCAGTGAAGAGTATGATGAGTTTACATTCTGGGGATTCGATAAGCCTGGTATCTTCTCCCATCTGTGTGGAGTGCTCGCCGGAAACGGGATTAATATTTTGGGCGCCAGAATCGTAACCCGTGATGACGGAAGAATCCTAGACGTGTTTTATGTAAACCGGCTTGGAAAATCCACCCATACGGAGAAAGATCTATGGTCTAAGGTAAACGAGGACCTCAACGATGTATTGAAGGGTAAGGCAGAGGTAGGACAGATTGTCTCCAGGAGAAAAAAATACGGACCTATCTATGTAAAGACGATCCCCAAACATCCAGCACGTGTAGAAATAGATAATGAATCCTCCGAATCCTCAACAATCATAGATGTTTATACATATGACCGTGTAGGACTCCTGTACGACATAACAAGAGCCATAACCAATCTGGGACTTTCAATTACATACGCAAAAATCTCCACTAAGGTCGACCAGGTAGCAGATGTTTTTTATGTGAACGAAATAAATGGTGGGAAGGTCCACGATCCAAAGAAACTGAATCAAATTAAATCGATATTCAATACGATAGATTCCGAAAATCAATGAGAAATATTCTTTCAGTCAGCAGGTTTTTGATTCTAATACACTAAATAGATATGCTCCAGTCCGAAAAATTAGCAGATAAAAAGCTTGAAGCGCCTTTTCTCATTGTAGGCAGTGGGTTAGCAGGACTTTATGCCGCCCTCTACGCTTCAAATTTTGGCGATGTAATTCTGCTTACAAAATCTACGCTTGAAGAGAGCAATAGCTATTGGGCACAGGGTGGCATAGCCGCCGCAATTGACCCAGAAGACTCACCACTATATCACCTTGAAGACACAATCAACGCCGGACGGGGTATATGCAATAAAAAAGCCGTCGAGATACTTGTCCGAGAGGGTAGGGAAAGAGTCTTTGATCTAATAAATCTCGGAATGAAGTTTGACTCTACTGATAAGGGCTTTGAGCTCGGGTTAGAAGGCGGACACACAAAAAGACGAGTTCTCCACTCGGGTGGGAATTCAACCGGAAAAGAAATTGTTGAATTTTTGATATCTTCCGTAAAAAAGTTAAAAGGAATTAAGATACTGGAAAATACAGCCGTAGAGAAACTGATATCCGATGGGAAAAGATGTTTCGGGGCATTAGCCTTCAGAGAAACACCCTTGAATAGGATGCCCATCCTCTCAGGTGCGACCATACTCGCAACTGGTGGTGCCGGCGCACTATATTCAAGAACCACAAACCCCCCAGGCGCAACAGGAGAAGGTATTTCGCTGGCCTATAGATCGGGTGCTGAAGTCACCGATATTGAATTTGTGCAGTTTCACCCAACAACACTCTACGCAAAGAACGGCGGTAGCTTCCTGATCAGCGAAGCCGTAAGGGGTGAAGGTGCCTATCTCCTGAATAAGGATGGTGAAAGATTCATGCTTCGTTACCACGAGCTCGGAGAGCTAGCCCCGAGGGATATAGTGTCAAAGGCGATATTTAATGAAATGAAAACATCAGGCCAAAACTACGTATTCCTATCTCTAAAACACCTAGACAAAGTGTTTGTAAGAAAACGTTTTGCAAATATACATAATATGTGCTCTAAATCGGGGATCGATATCAGCAATGATTTAATTCCGGTAGCCCCGGCTGCCCACTATACCATTGGAGGTGTTAAAACAGGTCTTATGGGAGAAACCAATATCGAATGTCTCTTTGCATCTGGAGAGGTTGCGTGCACAGGCGTTCACGGCGCCAACAGATTGGCAAGTAACTCACTTCTTGAGTGCATCGTGTTCGCCAAACGAGCGGTTGACGCTGCAAGAAATAATGGCGCATCTATTAAAAACATCTATCCCGAGTCTATCAAAAAATACAATCAATCCTTTCTTGGTCAACAAGGTTCTCAAAATGAGGTATTTTCTAAAATCAAAAAGATTATCTCAGATTTAATGAACCAAAACGTTGGAATCATTCGTAGTGACGAGGGATTAAGAAATTCAATCACAGAACTAGAAAAAATATCGATGTCAACGAATGAACTACGCGGTTATTATAAGCACAGGATACAAGATATCCTTGAACTCTGTAAACTCACCGCAAATGCAGCCCTCCTGAGGAAGGAATCAAGGGGAGTACACATCAGGGAGGATTTTCCGGACGAAGATCCACAATTTAGGGCTCATATCGTGTGGAAAAGAGGATTCGAACCGTCAATAATCAAGTGTAACTAATCTCTAACGCTTCTTTATTTACAATCTAAAAATTAATGATAGAATTATCAGTTGGGTTTTTTTAATGAAAATAGATTTTTATATAAACATTGATTTAATTGTTTTTTACGGAGATAGCTGATGGAAAGGCCAGAAGAAAGACTCGATAAAGTCACTGTAAAATTTGCAGGGGATTCCGGAGACGGTATTCAGGTATTGGGAGACCAGTTTGGAAATGTTACCGCAGTCGTCGGTAATGATTTTGCCACGTTGCCCGACTTCCCCGCAGAAATTAGAGCACCTCAAGGTACAACATTTGGGGTATCCTCCTACCAAATTCAATTTGCATCATACGATATCCACACACCTGGCGATAAGCCCGATGTGCTGGTCGCATTCAATCCGGCTGCTCTCAAGGTAAACATGCAATTCGTAAAACCGGGTGGAATAATTGTGGTAAATGAAGACGAATTTACCGAACAAAACCTTAAAAAAGCTGGTTTCGACTCCAATCCCCTTGAAGATGATTCACTGCATTCCTTTAGGGTGTATAAGGTGCCAATAACAAAGCTTACACTTGAAGCACTCATGGATGAGACTGTTGGACACAGGGACAAGCTTAGATGCAAGAATTTTCTGGCACTCGGGGTGATTTCCTGGCTATTCTCCCGGCCACTAGATCCAGTAATAAATTTCCTAAATAAGCGTTTCTCGTCCAAGAAAGAAATTATGGAAGCCAATATCAAAGCATTAAAAGCGGGTTATAACATTTGCGACACGATGGAAATTTTCCCAGTGCACTATCAGATTCCACCGGCAAAGCTACAACCAGGGAAATACAGGAATGTTAACGGTTCACTTGCCACTGTATATGGATTGATTGTAGCCTCAGAAAAGTCTAAACTGCCGCTCATTTATTCAGGTTATCCTATCACGCCGGCAAGTGATATATTACAACTGCTTTCCGCTTTAAAGCACCACGGTGCTGTTTCAATACAAACGGAAGACGAGATAGCAGCAATAGCTATGGCTATAGGGTCTTGCTATACTGGGGTGCTTGGCGTAACTGGGACTAGCGGACCGGGGCTTGCTTTGAAAATAGAGGCACTCAACCTCGCTGTTATGACGGAATTGCCACTGGTGGTCTTTGATTTCCAGCGTTCAGGCATTTCAACAGGGCTGCCTACAAAAACCGAACAAGGGGATCTGCTTTTCGCTCTGTTTGGAAGACCTTCTGACTCTCATGTAATTGTACTGGCACCATGCTCACCCTCAGACTGCTTCTGGACATCCATTGAAGCCATAAAGCTAGCCACCAAGTATATGACGCCTGTAGTTGTTCTTTCTGAGCAGTTTCTCCTTCATTCTTCAGAGCCATGGAAATTACCGGATATAGATAAGATACCTCCAATAGAGGTAAACTTCCGAACTGATCCAGATGGTTTTTATCCGTATATGAGGGATGATAAGACATTTGCTAGGCCATGGGTAAAATTAGGCACCCCGGGACTTGAGCATAGGATTGGTGGTCTTGAAAAAAGCAATATATCCGGAAACGTCTCTTACGACCCCGAAAATCACGATTTCATGACCAAGACACGGGCGCAAAAGATACAAAAGGTCCTGCAAGATATTCCCGACGTAGAGGTTACAGGGCACCCTGAAGCTGAAATGATTGTGGTAGGTTGGGGAAGCACATACGGACATATTAAGGCAGCCGTTGAATTGGCAATGCAGGACGGTATGAAAATATCGATGACCCAGCTCAGACACCTCAATCCATTGCCAAAAAATCTTGGAGACGTACTTAGAAGTTACAAAAAGGTGCTAGTTCCCGAATTAAACCTCGGACAGCTCAACTTTGTCCTTCGTGGCAAGTATCTTGTTGACACAAAGGGTTACGATAGAATCACAGGAAAACCTTTTGACGTTAGTGAACTATTAGAATTCTTCAGAGAAGAGTATAAAGGACTTAAAAAGCATTAATAGGAAAGATCGAATAAAGAGGAGACAAAATTGTTATGAGTACTACAACGGAACATATTGGGGAAACAAAATACAAATCGACTGATTTCAAGTCTGATCAGGAAATAAGATGGTGTCCTGGATGCGAGGACTACGCCATATTAAAAGCGTTTCAGACAGCTCTTGCAGAAATTGGGATCCCAAAAGAAAAACACGCTGTGATATCTGGTATTGGATGTTCAGCACGTCTCCCATACTACATGGATACGTATGGCTTCCATACGATCCACGGCAGGGCGATCCCGGTTGCCACCGGTGTTAAAGTGGCAAATCCTGGCCTCTCTGTATGGGTCATTACAGGAGACGGTGACGGAATTTCTATTGGTGGTAATCATCTTATACATGTCATGAGAAGAAATGTTGATATTACCATCTTGCTCTTTGACAACAAGGTATATGGCCTCACGAAGGGACAGTACTCCCCGACGAGCGACAAGGGAACCATAAATAAATCGGTACCGATGGGTTCCATAGAGGAACCTGTGCAACCTGTTACTCTTGCGCTCGCATCTGGTGCGACCTTTGTCGCCAGAACGTCCGCTTCCTATGTCCAGCATCTGACAAAAATGATAATTGAAGCACACAAACATAAGGGCACTTCATTTATTCACATCTATCAGAACTGCTATGTATATAACGATGAGGCTTTTGATTATTTCACCGCAAAATCCGTCAGGGATGACAGAAACATCTTTCTCGAACATGGAAAGCCGATGATTTATGGGAAAAATAGCGACAAAGGAATAAGGTTCAAGAGTGGAAGTATCGAGATTGCCGAATTCGAGTCCGGGAACCCACCTGATGATATTATCGCACATGACGAGACAGACCTCTCTCTTGCCTACACTCTTTCGAAAGTGTCTTGGCCAAAATACCCAGTCCCTATGGGTGTCATCAGAAGAGTTGAAAAACCGTCCTTTGAAGAGCAAATATACGAGCAAGTAGAAAGAGCAAAAAAGAAATTTCAACCGGATCTTAAGAAGCTAATTTATTCTAGCGATACTTGGGAAGTTAAATAAGAAGGATCATACTCGCGCAGTTCCAAAGCTTTCGAATACTTTTCTCTCGCAACCACTCATCCAAGCGGTTGCCCAGCCTAATTACTATAGAAAATAAAAATGAAGATCGCAAAGTTAGACTGGAACCAAGTAGATTTGATTATCGAGAATGCCCTGGAGGAAGATATTGGACCCAGGGACTTAACCACTGAGCTGCTTTTTCCCGAGGATACCGAGGATAGTAGATGTAATGCCATTATTCAGGCTAAAGAAGAAGGAATTATAGCCGGGCTCCCGATAGCTAAAAGGGTTTTTAGAAAGCTAAAACATGATATTCGATGGGTTGAAAATACGAGAGATGGTGAAAGCATCGCCAAAGGCGATATACTCGTCAAAATCAATGGATCCGAAAAAGCAGTTCTCGCTGGAGAGCGAGTCGCTCTGAACTTCATCCAAAGGCTCTCAGGTATTGCGACACTAACATCAAAATTTGTAAAAGCGGTCGAGGGGCTATCCGTAAAAATAACCGACACACGAAAGACAGTTCCAGGCCTCAGAATCCTCGATAGATACGCAGTCCGCACTGGCGGTGGTCGCAATCATCGCATGGGATTATTTGATGGAGTCTTAATTAAAGATAACCATCTGAAGCTCATTGGGAGCATTACTGACGCAATAAACAAAATTAGAAAAAAGTCAGGGGTCCGATTTCAAATAGAGGTTGAAACATCCAGGCTAGAAGAGGTTCGAGATGCCCTGGCAGCCGGCGCTGATATAATAATGCTGGATAACATGCCCTTAAACACGATGAAAAAATCGGTTGAGATCATAAACGGTAGAGCACTCATCGAGGCCTCAGGCGGAATTACCCTAAGAAATGTAAGAAGAGTGGCGGAAACCGGGGTCAATATAATTTCCATAGGCTCATTAACTCATTCTCCTAAGGCTTTAGACATCAGTCTGTATCTGGTATAGTTATATCTATGATTGAATGGGGACAGGAAGGTTTCAATAAAATGGAAGACCGTACTTTGGTAGTGGAAGAAATCAACAGGCTGAGAAATGAAAAGAATGCCATTATCATTGCTCACAACTATCAAGTTCCAGAAGTGCAGGAAATTGCCGATTTCACGGGTGATTCTCTCGCCCTGTCTCAGCTCGCAGGAAAGACAAATGCTGATGTGATAGTTTTTTGCGGCGTTCATTTTATGGCTGAGACAGCCTCAATCATATCTCCAAATAAAACGGTGTTAATACCCGATCTGGAAGCCGGATGTTCTCTTTCAGATACCATAAATGCTCAACAACTCAGAAAATGGAAAACCGAACATCCAGAAGCAGTTGTAGTTTCTTACGTTAACACAACGGCTGAGGTAAAAGCAGAAAGCGATTATTGTTGTACCTCATCCAACGCAGTAAAAATTGTAAATTCTATTCCTGAAGAAAAAGAAATACTTTTTCTTCCAGATATGTTCCTTGGAGCCTATGTTGGAAAGGTCACTGGTAGAAAGATCCACCTATGGCTGGGAGAGTGCCACGTACATGCCGGAATAAGACCTAAGGACATCGAACAAATGAGAGATGCTCACCCTGAAGCGGAAATGCTCATTCATCCTGAATGTGGCTGCACAACCTCATTCATCTACCATACCTGTAACGGTTTCGACGGAGATAAAAACGTTCATATCCTCTCAACCGGGGGTATGATTGAGTATGCGAAGAGCTCTGAATCAAATGAATTTATAGTGGCTACGGAAACGGGGATGCTCCATAGGTTGAGAAAAGATAACCCCGAAAAGGCCTTCTATCCAGCAAACGAGAATGCCATCTGCAGGTACATGAAAATGATTACGTTAGAAAAGGTTCTTAGCTCACTTCAAGACGATAAATATGAGGTAAAGGTACCAGAAGAAATTGCTAAAAGGGCACGAAAAGCAATTGACAGGATGCTCGAGATTTCCCATTAAGAGTCTGCATTTATAAGAAATCTGGGGTTTATTTTTTTAAAATTGTTTTCAAACCACGCATCGAACTCGTCTTCACCTTCTCTATCAATGTTTTCCCGGTCCAAATTCCAGGTAAGTGGGTTGTTTTTAATGTATTCACGTATTCGCTTTAATGACCCTTCATCCCTGATGATGTGTTCATGATAATTCCGTTGCCAAACTGACATATTTGGTGTATCTCGTACCGCATTTATTCGTTTCGAGGATTTCATTTTAAACCTTCCAACCATTTTAGGAATTAACATTTGACGTCGTTTCATTTTGTCATTTCTGTTTTGTAGGGGCAATTCATGAATTGCCCCTACGCTTTCTTCAATCATAATAATTCCATGCACATGATTAGGCATCACAACGAAGGCATCTGTCCTTACATTTGAATATAAATGATCTAGGTCATTCCAAAAACCTAATACAATCTTTCCATAATTATTAATCCTCAACTCCCCATCAAGATCTTTACCGAATAAACACATCCTATCCTTTGTACAAATCGTGATAAAATACGCCCCAGGCTGTGAATAATCATAATCCTTTAAGCGAATAGATCGTCGACCTTTTCCAGAACCATGAGACATTTTTATTCTCAATATCCTAAAGTCAAACTGCCAGGCGTCCTCGGATCGGATGCTCCGTAAAGAAAATACCCGATTTTCATGACACTCTGTGTACTCCCTATCGTGTCCCCAATCACAACCCTGTGTCCCATTTCCCTTATAATTCTCACAGTATCTCCATTTAACCCCTCCTCAACAACCACTTCATCCGGTAGCCATTGATGATGAACCCTAACCGCATTTGTAGCAGAAGCTATATTCATATTGAAATCAATGACATTGAGAATAATTTGGAGCACAGCGGATATAATCCTGCTCCCTCCCGGACTTCCGGTGAGGAGATAGGGCTTACCATTTTTTAATACAATCGTCGGAGTCATTGAACTCAACATTCTTTTCTCAGGCTCAATAGAATTGTACTCACCCCCTATAAGGCCATAGGCGTTTGGCACCCCGGGCTTTGAAGAAAAGTCGTCCATCTCATTATTCAATAAAATCCCTGTCCCGGGAACTGTAAGCTTTGTCCCATAACTGAAATTGAGGGTATAGGTATTTGAAACAGCATTGCCGTATCTATCAATTACTGAAAAATGAGTGGTATCTACACCCTCCTTATTCCTGCCGGGGGTTCCCGGAGATATTTTTTCGCTTGGTGTCGCCCTTTCAGTATTCAATTTCCTTTGCAGCTCGTTTGCATAATCCTTTGATATCAATCCTGTAACAGGAACGGGAACGAAATCTGGGTCTCCAAGATATTTAGACCTGTCTGCAAAGGCCAGTTTCATCGTCTCGACAAGGATATGAATAGTCTTAGCTGTATTATGCCCATATAATCCTCTGGGAAATCTCTCAAGCATATTTAGCATTTGAATCAGATGCACGCCACCTGAGCTTGGCGGAGGCGTTGAATATATATCATACCCCCTGTAGGTCCCGTGAACCGGTTCACGAATCACAGGGTTATACGAAGCCAAATCTTCAGAGGTGATCAATCCACCTCCTCCCTTCATATAACAAACAATTTTCTCAGCTATCTTCCCTTTATAAAATGCAATGGGGCCATGCCTTGCTATCTGCTTGAGGCTCCATGCCAAATCCTCTTGTTTAAAGATTTCACCCTGATCATACGAAACTCCCCCCTCCTTGTAAAAGATTTTCATGCTCGGGGGTGAAGCCATCATCCTAGCCTTAACAGATAAAAGAGATCTTCTGAGCTCCGAATCGATCGGAAATCCTTTTTCAGCCAAATCAATAGCAGGTTCAAGTGCTCGTTCTAATGTCATAGTCCCGTATTTTTCAAGCGCCATTGCGAGGCCTGCCACAGTACCGGGAACTCCTACTGCCAACAAGCTGTGCAGTGATTTTTCACTATCGACATTTCCACTCTCGTCCAGAAACATATCCCTCGATGCGGCTTTTGGAGCCTTTTCTCGATAATCGATAGCCACCATTTTTTTTGGATCAGCCAGATAGATCAACATAAAGCCACCGCCACCCAAATTACCTGCGCGGGGAAAGGTAGCTGCAAGTGTAAATCCAACAGTCACAGCGGCATCAATTGCGTTTCCTCCCTCTTTTAAGACCTGAAGACCAGCCTCTGTTGCGTACATATTCGCAGATGAGACCATGCCATGTTTAGCTACGACGGGTTGAAATATATCCTTTGGATTGTAGATGGGTGGTTCTTGGGTAGTTAACGCATTGGAACCGAATAACAGAAAAAGAAATATGATTACCGAAATTCTCTTCGCGGGCACAGGATATGATTTAGTATTATGTTTCATGAAAATAACGTCATCCAAACTATGAATCATATATAATCTATAAAATATTTTCGTTAAACAAACTAGTCTTTATCTATCGCGTTCGGGTCCTAACGATACCCTATTGTGGAATATCAATTTAGTAATCTAAAGTTTGAAGGCGATGATTGTTCAGGTCTTCCTAGTTTAATTCAAAGCCATTGCCAATCCGATTATCGTGCGCTAATCGAAGAATTTATTAAAATTGATTCACTAACACGATTCATCCTTCGACTCGGTTAAGGCAGCAAGGTGATGTTCGTGATAATAACCTCTGAAGGGTCCGTATTTATTGTATCGTAATAGAATCCGTAAAATCAACCGCCCAGGAGTCCAGATCCACCTATCTTCGCTATTGCTAATCAGTTAAGTAATATATCGTCTAACTTACTGTATATAAAACAGAAATAAACCACGCATATGCGTATAAATATCTTGACAAATCCTTTCGCATTGCTATATTTATATTTGATATACGTTAATGGATTTTAATTTTGGGGAGCTGGCGACAGCGGGTTTTTTGTTCTACACACTCTGTTTCGCAGCATCAACATTTTTGCTAATTTTTAAGAAGCTTATAGATCGAGATAAATCCGGCGATTCTGCTGCTATTTATCTGAATGTCTATCTCCTGGCTGCTTTGGGTTCTTGGGTTTTCACCCAAAATCTATATGGGGTGCTACTTCCATTCTCAATAGGGTTCGTGGTAAGCATAATCTCAGATCGAGCACTAAAGGACTTTTCAGTTTCTGGACGATTTCTGCTTACATCCAATCTCCTTTTAACGATATTCTCTCTCTTATGGGGTATGTGGTTTATAACGACCATTCATGTAAGCACACTCACCAAGATCTTGATGCTTTCTGGATATCCATTACTTTTATGCTCATTATTTGTAGGATTGGTCTCGACATTTGAACAATGGGAGGTACTCTGCAGGAAAATTTGGAATAGGCCCCGTTCTCCACTGCCCGGAGGAAATCTAAAGCACTATCCGAAGGTTTTACTCCAGGTACCTGCGCACTCAGAACCGCCTGAAATTGTAATTTCTACCATCGATGCCCTTGCTAACCTTAGATATCCAAACTTCGAAGTAATGGTTATCGATAACAACACCAAAGACCCCAACCTCTGGAAACCCGTTGAGAAGCACTGCAGTAATTTAGGTGAACGTTTCCATTTTATCCACGTTGACGGTATTAAAGGCGCAAAGGCAGGAGCGCTAAACTATGCGCTTCGTCATACCCCGCCAGTTGTAGAAATCATTGGTGTGATTGATAGTGATTATCTGGCCGAACCAGATTTCTTAGACCGGCTCGTCGGATACTTCGATGACCCGAAAATTGGGTTTGTGCAAACCCCACATGATTATCGAGATTGGAAGAATAGCATCTATCAAAGAATGTGTTATTGGGAGTATAAATACTTTTTCGAAACAACCATGCCGAGCCTCAATGAAAGGGATTCGGCATTGACTGTTGGTACGATGTGTTTGATTCGCCGCAAAGCCCTGGAGGAAGCGGGCGGCTGGGCCGAATGGTGCGCTACTGAAGACTCTGAGCTTTCGATCAGGATACATGCGTTGGGCTATTCATCAGTCTATACAAATGAAACATTTGGCCGGGGTCTTATTCCCGAAACCTTTTCAGGCTATAAGAAGCAGCGGTTCCGCTGGACATATGGTCCGGTTCAGGAGTTAAGACGTCACATGCGCCTATACTTACCGTGGAAATTACGGAAGCCATCAGCCCTTACTAGCCTTCAAAAGATACACCATCTAAACCATGGCCTGGGCTACCTGAATATAGCAATTGGTTTCTTACTTCTACCGATTGGAATAATTACAGCAATCTCTATGGTCACGCGTGAAGAATTTATCGAAATTCCAAATATAGTATGGATTTCTTCCATTATAATGCTAAGTTCCGGAGCCACTCTATTTTTGTTTTCGTACCGCGTCCTTTTAAAGTGCTCGATTCCGGACACAATAGGGGCATTCTTTGCAAATAGATCCTTAAGCCATACTTACATAACGGCAAGTTTCTGGGCCTTAATCACCAAACAAATTCCGTGGAACAGGACAAATAAGTTCAAGTCGCTTCCCTTGGGATTGGGAGCCCTCGGTTCTGCGCAGACAGAACTTGCTCTCGGTATTGGTATGTTGACTTTTGCAGTAGTGGTTATATCAAACTATTCCAATTTCGGGCTCCACATGTTGTTAATGATCGGCGTTTTATTACGCAGCATCGATTATCTCGTTGCACCTCTTATGGCGCTCCTAGCAGAACACGATGTGAGATCACGCCAAAAACCAACCAAATTTGCTAAACAGATTGCAAGCAGTACGGCAATTAAATAGAAAATTGAGGGAATATATAAACTATCCTGTGATAATTATTGCTACATGAAGACAATTCTAATATACGATCGATAGGCATTCATAGGGCAATTTCCTTACGATTCTCGTACTGGGCTTGTCCTTATTTTCTAACTCTTGCCGTCTTACCTTTGCCGATAACCACCATGCTAATTCACCATCGCATCCGTCACCTTCCGAAACTGGTTCCTGGGGTCTGCATAAAGGATTGTCATTCGGGCATTGAAGGCGCACATGAAAGTGTCCGTCATGTCCCCACCACGGACGAATCTTATTCAGCCACTGCTGACCCGGAAACATCTCACACAGTCTTTTCTTTATAACAGGGTTAACGAAAATTCTTTCAACATCACTAAATGACGCAGCCAATCTTAAAATTTTGGCATGCACAGGACTCCATCTGGTCGGATCAATAACCGTAAGGCTGGGGTTGAGTAAAGACAGGGGCTCAATCATTTCTCTCTCGGCAAGCGTTAGTGTTCTTATCGTAGCAATCGGATTCTGCCAGAACAAAATATCGGCATCAAGCCCAATCTGATGACTGCTATGCCCATCAGGCATAGGCCCGCCGTTTTTCTGTGAAAGATCGCCAATCAACAAAGCTGCTCCGTATAAACCGTGCGCTTCTCTAGCTAGGGACTGAATAAATTTAATAAGCTCAGGGTGTCCATAAAACCTATCCCTGCTTAACCTTATCACCTGATAACCTGCCCCATCTCTCGGTAACGCAGAAGAGTGCTTAATACAACCTGCAGTATAAAAACCAATTGTCTGTGCCGTTGCAAGTTCAGAGGCTCTTAATTCATGTAATGATTGTAAAGATATTATAAGACAAATAGTCAGATAAAGGTACTTAACCTGTTTCATTCTCCATCCACAAGATACAAAGGTCGAAGAAAATGATTAATAGTTTTTTCTATTCTAAACTAAAAATTCTACGAAATCACTATCTATAGCAAAATTTACGAAATCAATTCTTACCAACGAGCTTATCAAATTATAAGATAGATTGAAAAGACCTAAAGCAATGCTCACGTCATTGCTGTAGATGTCATATATTTCGTGGACAAAATCGTTACCGTTTCTCGAATAGATTTATTTTCATTAATCCTATTCAGAATCAAAAGGACTTGAACGGCCTTCCAAAAATTGCGTTAAGAAAATCAGGAACGAAGACGTACAGAAAAATTTGCGGGTTGTGGTCGAATTAAATTTTTTAGTTGTAATGTCATCCCCGAGGACTCCCCGATCAAGGATTTCGAGGACAAGCTCTGTCGGGGATCCAGAAGTATTTTTATGGATTCCCAATAACTGCGCTTGGGAATGACAGGGTATGCGATTGCTTCAATTTGCCTCACAAATTTTGTAATGAAGAAGGACGGGAGAGCCGTGCATCCCCTGGAGCATTAAGATAAGTGAAGCTAATACGATTTAGGATTTTGTCAACGAAATATCTAAGATCCTTCGACGAACCAAGGTGCATGAAGCTTCCTCGAAAAACATAGTCCTACATAATCAACCACTAATTAATGAGCGAATCGATAACCGAAACGACTCCAAAAAATTTTCTTTATTTTGAAGTTCAGCCCCCCGAAGCCGACGCAGATTTGCGGTTAGACTCATTAACGACACCTCTTTTCAAGTATTTAATATCCGATTGTTTCGTTAGTTCGGCTACTCGTATAGGAACAGAAATAAATCCATCACTAGACCTGACAAACGGTGCATAAAGATCTTTTATTAATTTCTCAGCGGAAGGGTTATCCGTCCCAATCACTAACGTGTCTTGATTCATAAAATCCTCGATTGCAGATCCATCTTTGAGAAACACTGGGTTAGAGACAACATCAAACTCAACATCAGTAAAGGCTTTCATGATGTCACGAACCAATTCGGTAGTCCCCAAAGCAGATGTACTCGACGTAATAATAATCTTGTAATCATCCAAACTTTTCCCTATCGATCTTGAAACTCTGAAAATTGGAGTTGTATCCAGACTACCATCGCCATCAACCGGTAGCCCTGTGGTCATAAAAACTACAAAAGAATCTTTAACAGCTTGATGAATATCATTAGTAAAAACCAGACGCCCCTCTTTGAAGTTTTTAATTATCAGGTCAACAAGACCAGGTTCATGTAATGGTGACCTTCTGTCCCTAAGTCCTTTGTACTTTTCATGACCAATATCGACCAATTTTACGTTATTGCCAGTTTCTGCAAAGCATGTTCCTACAACAATACCGACAAAGTCTGTGCCAATTACGGATATGTTCATGATAAACCTCCCTTAATCCATTAAGTATCTAAAAAAATAAAATAAAGAAATTTATTGTTAGCTGCAGTATGTATCTCACTATTCTTTTCTTTACTCGGGTTCTCAGCCCTTCAATTAATCGAATAACCGTGCGAGAAGCTGCAGGAGATTAACAGATAATCAGTCATTGCTGTAATTGTCTCGTAATTCGAGGACAGAATCCAAAAAATAATAAATTTTCTCGAAATTTACTCATCCGTCATCCTCGAATGTTCCCCGCCAGCTACATGCGGGGACAAGCTTAATCGGGGATGACATAACGGCTAAAAAATTTAATCCAATCGCAATTCGCAAATTTTTATTAACGCTTCCGCAATTGATTTTGGCAATTTTTTGGATGCCCAATTAAGATCTAAGAGACTGTCCCCGAATTGTGCAACGTCTAGAATTGCGAGGAGCCCTGAGTTTGGCGACAACTCGGAATAAATTTCGCAGGGAACGAAGCAATCTCAATTAGATTCGTCGCTGCGCTCGGAATGACACTTCGCATCGGATCGCATCACGGAGGGTGCACTGAGTAAATCGACGGTTTCGCTTACACTGAAATGGGAATAGGGTTACGATAGAAAAGCAGAACTAAATGAGTGCTATTGTATTCTTAATCTATTCGCTATTCGCACGGAACGGCTAACTTATTAATATGATTTTTAATTCTGGAATTTAAACGTAAATCGATTTAAACTGGCCCGAACGCAGGCTACTGAATTACTCTACCGTAACACTCTTAGCCAGATTTCTTGGCTGATCAATGTCACAACCTCTCTTTTTGGCAATATGATAGGCAAATAGTTGTAATGGAATGTTAAATAACAGCGGTGATAGCTGGTCATTAGTTTTAGGAATGTAAAATACATTGTCAACCTTATCTTTTATTTCGTTATCACCTTGAGACGAAATAGCAATCACCTTGCCATCTCTCGCTTTTACTTCCTCTATATTGCTCAACATTTTTTCATAAATTGAGTTGAGAGGGATTAGGGAAACGACGACCATTTTCCTGTCAACAAGTGCAATCGGACCGTGCTTCATTTCTCCTCCGGCGTAACCTTCAGCATGAAGATAGGATAATTCCTTTAACTTCAGGGCACCCTCTAATGCGATTGGATACATAATTCCTCTTCCCAAAAAGAAAAAACTCTTTTTCTTCCAATATAGATTTGCTAGATGCTCAATTTCTCTTTCCTTTGCAAGCACTAGATTAATTTTTTCAGGAATCGCAGCCAATTCATCCATCATCTCACGGAATTGAATCATACTCATAAGACCTCTAATCTTCCCAAGATATAGTGCGAGTAAATAAAGAGCTACGACCTGCGAGGTGAATGCTTTAGTAGAAGCCACGCCTATTTCCGGCCCTGCATGGGTATATATCACGCCGCCTGATTCCCTAGTGGCCGTACTCCCTACAACATTACATATAGATAGCACTTTAAAGCAAACCTTTTTGGCTTTTCTCATAGCTTCCAAAGTATCAGCGGTTTCACCAGACTGAGTTATTCCGATCGTTAAAACATTTTTGTCCAAGATAACATCCCGGTACCTAAATTCTGATGCTAGATCAACCTCTACAGGAATCCTAGCAATTTTTTCAATAATAAATTTGCCGACAAGTGAGGCGTGCCAGGACGTTCCACAAGAAACCAAATGAATCTTTGATATATTATTAATCTCCTCGATTGTAAGATTTATCTCATCCCATTGAATCCTACCATTATCTAGATTTATTTTTCCAGAATAGGTGTTTCTTGCGGCTTGGGATTGCTCATGAATTTCCTTTAGCATAAAATGCGGGTAACCGCTCTTCTCTGCTAGCTCGGAATCCCAAGGGATTTTGTATATGTTTTCTTCCCTATTGTAACCATTTTCAAGATTGATTATTTTTATGCCATTTTTTTTATCTAGAATTACCAATTCATTCTCCTTTACAAAAATAGCATCCTTCGTACATATTAGTATCGCCGGCAAATCCGATGCAAGAATATATTCTCCATTTCCCTTGCCGATGACCAGTGGGCTACCCCGTCGCGCTGCTATGATTTTATCAGGATCGGTACTACTCACTATTGCAAGTGCATAAGTTCCCTTAATTTCTGATAACGCTGATGTAATAGCTTTCAATAAATTTCCATCTTCGAGCTTTCTTTCTATAAGATGTGCAATTACTTCCGTATCAGTCTCCGAAAGTAGGGTATGACCGTCAGCTATTAGGGATTTTTTTAGTAAAGAAAAATTTTCAATTATTCCATTATGTACTACAGCTATTTTCCCCGTGCAGTCGCTATGTGGATGTGAGTTTATATCACTTGGTTTTCCATGAGTAGCCCAACGTGTGTGACCTATTCCCACATGAGTATCGTAGAAGGAGTTTTCCAGCATGGATTCAAGGTTTTTCAACTTGCCAAGACTCTTTCTCAAAACAACGTTGCCATTCTCAATAAATGCAATGCCTGCTGAATCGTAACCACGGTACTCAAGCCTTCTAAGTCCCTCTAATAATAAGGGGACCGCATTCCTTTTCCCGATATATCCGACTATTCCGCACATTATAAATTACCTTTTAAAAAAATTTTATGAATTAAACAAGATAAGCTGAAGAAACCTAATGGCGACTCGACAAAGTATTAAAGTAGAAGTCAGACATTCGAAGAATAACTTTTGACATCAATTTTCTTTCGATCCAAACTTCAGATCTCGTTAAAGCCCGAACTGATTTTGCTAATTCTGTGGCGGATGCATTTTTACTAATATATCCTAAGCAACCTGCAAAGATGGCTCCCATGATTCTTTCCGGATCATATTTACTTGTTAGTAATAGTACTTTCAGACGAGGAGATTTTTCCTTTATCAACTTCATGATTTCGAATATATCTAAGCTACTCATATCGGCATCAAGGATAAGGATATCCCCCGAAATTGCACTATTTAGGATTTCTTTAATATCATTGGCTGATGATACCTGCGCTATTATTTCTAATTCTTTTTCAGAAGTTAAAAGTTTAATTATTGCTTCACGCTCTAACGCATACTCACTGGCTACGATAATTTTGGAGTAACTTGGCAACAGACCGATCTTCACCGGACATTAATTGATATTTCTGGATTTGTAATTTGAATCTATTAAATATGGTTCGTTATAATTCACTAAGATGAGCGGAAAGAAATTTTTGACTTATCCACAAGAACTTCTTTTTACCCTCACTGATTATATGAAACTATAAGAAGCGCCTATAGGATATTGAGGTTAAAGAGATTTAAAACTTCATAATATAAAGATGATAAAAAATTATAATTATCCAAATGGTTACCATATTCTGCTTGAGGAGATGCACTATCAAGTTCAAAATAATTTAATCCAGAACAATATTGCGCTATAATAATTGTTATACGAAATTATTCCTTTCAGTTAATTTGCTACAATACCCTTTCGATAACCATAAAGTATGAGCTCAGATCTGTTCTTGACAGCTAGCTTTCTAAAAATTTTATATAAGTGAAACTTTACTGTTTTTTCACTTAAAAATACGTCTCTAGCGATTTGTTTATTGGAGTGACCTTCCAAAACCATTTTAAATATTTTTAGTTCAGTTTTAGTGAGATTGTATATAGGGGCGTTTGCCCTTTTCCCTCTACCATTAGGAGTATATGAGGAGGCTTCTAAAGCCTTAGTCATTATTTCCCTTTTTACCCAATGTTGTCCATCAGATACAAAATTGATTGCTGACTTAAGCTGATTTGAATTAGAATCCTTTGATAAATAACCTCTTACACCTAAAAGAATCGCATCTATGAGTTGATCCTCATCGAATTTGTCGCCAATTATTAATATCACTTTACAACCACTTTTATTCCTAATCGACTCCAGAATCTTTGAAAGTTTCAATCCTTGTAGGTCTGCATCAAGCAGCAATATGTCAAATTGAAACTCTTCGCAGAATTGAATCAGTTCTAATAAATTACACGCCTCAGCTACAACTTGTATACCTTCATCCTCATGTAGTATCTTAGATATTCCCTCTCTCAGTAGTGTATTTTCACACGCTACTAATGTTCTATTTAGGCGAGACATTTTATCCTTCATTTTTAACGCGATAAAATTACAAATTGGATTAGAGATTCATCCCAAATTAAATGATAAATAAATTGAATCGACACAAACAAAAGAACCAAGTTTTTTGAAAATCGCCAGAAGTGATTAATAATCTAAAGAATCAAGGCTACCGCGATCCACTTACATAAGTGATGTCCATTTGAATGTATGATGTTCTACTATTTATTTATCTCATTTTACGAGCCTGAGATCAATTGGACGACAGTTTAATTATTCGGTAATCATCAGTATTAGTATTAGGGTAAGTTAAGACTTAAGTTAGCAAGCACTTATTAGTCTTTTAGTTTTTCTTTGCTTAATAATTTAGATAAGTGGAAAAAGTTGAAGAGTTAATGGGGAAAATACATCCTCAAATTCTTATCAGGATTTATATACGGGTGCAGTAAGTTCGGTAGAAGTTTTGATAGAGCTAGATATTAGTTTAGATTTTAGATAAGAGTTTATATTGGATCGGGTAATTCGATTTATGAGTGAAGTAAAGTTTCAGACCATAAAAAAAATGATCTTGTGGGGTCTAGATTCTTTACCAGTCGAATAGAAGAATTCCTTAGATTTGAAAAAACAAATCCGGCCAACTTAAGGATGCCCACCAATCACATAAATTGTTTCAACTTTTTAGCATTTGAGATTTATTTATTGGATCACGGAGGATAACTAAAAATGGGGGGATATTCCGGATTTTAATTCAACATTCCACTGCGAAAACAATGAAGTATTAGCTGAGACCTGCTCTTTATCGAAAGTTTCTTGAAAACTTTATACAAATGAAATTTTACTGTCTTTTCACTGATATACATATGGCTAGCAATCGTTTTATTCGAATAACCACTCACAACCATTTTTACGATATTTAGCTCGGTATCAGTTAGATCATATAATGTGCCTGTTCGTGATCCCCTTCTGTTTTTGCGACGATATAAGAAAGCATCAAACACCTTACCGGCGATCTTTCTTTCTATCCAAAATTGTCCTTCACTTACGGCATCAATGGCTTCCTTGAGTTGTTTTGAATTTGAATCCCTTAATAAATAACCTCTTAACCCCAAAGATATAGCATCTACCAGTTCATCCTCATCGTACTGTCTGTCGATGAACAATAGTACCTTTCCTCTATTTTTCTTCTTTACCATCTTCAGAATCCTTTTAAGATTTAAGCCTTCTAGATTCACAGAAATCAACAATATGTCAAATAAATATTCTTGACAGCCTCGAATCACTTCTAAAGCATTAGAAAGCTCGGAAACAATTTCAATGTCTTTATCCTCTTTCAGTATCTTCGCTATTCCGTCCCTAAATAACCTATTATTTGAGGCTAAAATTATGTTGGTTTTTTTATTCTTTGCCGAAATACGAGTTTTATCTGGTTCTATCATAATATATCACCAATAATTCTCATGAAAAATTCTAAAGCAACTCAATGTCATGTACATGAACTTCAACGCTTACAGACCTTTTAATCAGATCAACAGATAATACTACAATATGTTTCGATGGCCTTTTTTCTATAATTTTCCCTACGACGCCTGCGAGAGGACCATTCTTTATTTCGGCCTCTGCTCCGATATTAACATAGGGGTAAGGATCATATTTGAGATCGCTTTTAACGAGCTTCTCAATGGATTCAATTTGCTCATTAGGAATTGGGTAAGGCACTCCATTTATGCCAACCATTCTTAATACGCCCTTTGAATAGATAACATTATGTATATCTTTTTGAAGTATATTTACGAAAACGTAAGAGGGGAAAAGAGGTACGGTAATTAACTTTTTACGATCTTTCCACCTGGATAAAACGCTTCTTAAAGGTAAAAAGGTTACAACACCCCTGCTCACGAGAAATTTGCTCGTTAACTTCTCGTGACGACTTTTAGTATAAACTGCATACCAATTCGGATTTTCCTTACTCAAATCAATCACCCCATCATCTTCCAGCCCCCCCCCCACCTTAGGCAATACATTATAATATAACTTCGTTATCAAAGTCATACACCGTATTCTGGGACGTAAAATGTAACCGAAAGAGTATTGGTTGTGCAATGTAAAAAAGTAACCAAAATAGAAAGTAAGATAGGTAAGAAGGTAAGTTTCACACTATCTTACTTTCATTATGGATATGCACTCAAAAAACCAATATCTTAAGAAGGTACACTCACTTAACAAATTTAAATTTATCTCTAAAATCTAATGGCATTTTAGAACTATTACACATTTATCAGATCAATAACACTGAATAAGTTTTTGTAAAATTGGTTGTGCGACAATTAGCTATTTTGTTTATTAACGATTCCTTCGCGAAAACAATAAAGTATTAGTTCAGACCTACTCTTTACAGAAACTTTCTTAAAAATCTTACTCAAGTGAAACTTTACTGTCATTTCACTTAAATACAATTCTTTAGCGATAAGCTTATTCGAATAACCATCTAAAACCTTCTTAACGATTTTTATCTCAGCTTCAGTGAGATTATATAAAGGACCATCACCTTTCTTCCTTTTATGATTATGAGTAGATAACAAGGCGTCTAAGACCCTATACATCATTTTCCTTTCTACCCAAAGTTGTCCATCATTTACACCACTGATTGCTTGTTTAAGTTGTATTGAATTAGCATCCATTACTATATAACCCCTTACACCCGAAAGAATTGCATTTATGAGTTCATACTGATCAAATTTGTCGGGAATGATTAATATTACTTTCCCACTATTCTTATTCTTAACTAACCGCAGGATCTTCGAAAGTTTTAAACCCTGTAACTCTACATCAAGCAGCAATATGTCAAAGTCGAATTCTTCACAGGATTGAATCAGTTCTAATAAATTAGAAGCCTCAGCCAATATGTGGAGGGTTTCATCCTCATCTAATATCTTGGATATTCCCTCTCGCAATAATCTATTGTTAAAGGCTAATATCAAATTTATTGAATGAATCTTTGACGGTGAAATATTTGTAATCCCCTGATTCATATTACATCACCCAAACTAAACGCGATGCAAGATTCATGCCATCTCAGACATTAATCCAAATTACTTAGCATTTCAGAATAGTTAGTACGAAAAGGTGTGATGTTGCAACTATTTCAACGTGTTAATTAGTGGGGTTTTACACACCAATAGCTGTGCAATTATTTCACAGTCTTGCAACTTCCGTGAATTAGGAATTAGTACAAAGAGATTTATTCCGTTTTCTTCTCCACATCCTTTTTAAATTCTACAGATACTCGATCATCCCTTTGATAAAGACCAAAGGCTGGTTGGTGCAGTATTTTAGCATCTCTACCCCGTTTTACTACGTTTATCTTCCTGCAGTAATCCCTGCTCTTCATTCTTCTGTTCTAAAAATTAGGACCAATATAACTCTCATCTACCTCCGCCTGTCCAAAGAACCGATCCCTGCTCATACTCATAGATAGCTTTCCTGATAGTAGATAAACACATATGAATTCTTTGCCAGGGGAAGTCTAACTTCCTATGCAGTCTTATTTGCTGTGAATTCATAAGTAAAACACCAAAGTAGCTCATTCCATTGATCCAGTGGGAGAAGGCTCCTCTTAAGGTATATGTCGGTAAGAATGGAGAATTTATAATGACAAGGACAAAAGAAAAACCTGCCATCTGATAGTTTTGATAGCCCACGAAATTTGCGTCATAAACAGTGTCTCTTTTTCAGGGAATTTTGCGTGCCCAAAAATTCGCAAAATTGTGGACACGGGCAAAGTGCTTGAAAATCTTTTAGACATTGCGCTAAACCATTATACTCTGGTACCTGAAACGCGTAATTTGCTATAGTATCGTCATTTACTTCTTTGTTTAATATAGTTATAGATATATGTTCTAATTCTCAACTATTGGGGTACTACTAATTCATGATTCGATTTTCGTTCCTTAAATTATGCCATTTTCATAAGCGTTAGAATCTTCATATGAAGAAGTGTAACTTAAAAGGAAAAGAAAAGTTTATAATGGAAAAACGTAATTTAATGAAAGACAGGGAAGTTTTAGAATCGGACAAGTTCGTTGATATTCCTGAGGAAAAGATGCTTAAAAAAAATAAGAGAAAACAGATATTACATACTAAGAAGATTGCTTTTCACAATAAAGGAAGTAAACCTAAAAACATAATAGGCATTTCAGAAGATAATAGCAGACTAAAGAAGGTAGAGGAAAAGCTAACTCAAACTCAAAGTCGTCTGACACTATTTAACACTATAATTAAAACTATCACCTCAGGTACGTCAGTTAATCAAGTTGTCAAACTAACAGTTAATAAAACTAGTGAGTATTTCAAAGATCTTCGCGTATCTTATTCAACGATTAGAGAGAACGGCAATATGAAAGTGATTTATTCTAGAGAGACACAAGGAATGTCAATCTTGAACGGTTTAGAGTGCGACCTCTTAATGACCCCAGATTATTTAGGCTCCTTGCGGAGGCGCGAACCAGTCATCATTGAAGATAGTACTGTTGACCAGAGGTTAGCGCCATTCGCCAAAATACTGTCGGCTTTTGGCAGTCGGGCATTACTTGGTGCGGCCGTCGCAGATTCCAAAAAAATAACAGGTTTGCTATGTCTTCACTCTAGGGAAGCTCACCAATGGAGCAATCACGAGAAAAAAACCATAAAAGACGTAGCCCATTACTTGAGTATTGCCATTAATCATGCACATACGGAAATAAGAAATAAAGAAAACGAAAAGAAAATTAAGAAAAATCTAGAGGAATTATCCAAAAAAAGTAAATATCAATCTATTATAAGTAGAACAACTCGCAGTGTCCACCAGTCAATTGATCTTCAAGAAGTTATGGAACATGCTGTAGAGTCAATACGCGAAAATATAGATCTAGTAGACGCAATCGCGATTTATCTAGTTGAGGGTGAGGAGGCAGTTCTGAAATCCCATAGGGGTCTAACTGATCGATATATAAAGCTGGCAGGGAGAATTCCTTATCCTAAAGGTTTTACCTGGAAGACTATAATTGACCGCAAACCTAGGTATTGTCCAGATGTGGACCAGGATGCAATTATCGGCCCAGCCGGAAGGCGAATGGGAATAAAGAGTTATTTGGCCATGCCTTTCAGCCACGAAGACAAAACCTCAGGGATTATGGGCATAAATTCCTTTCAGAAGAATTCCTTTGGCGAAGAAGAGTTAAGGCTACTGGAAATGGTCGCACGGCAAATAGAGATAGCAATTAATAATGCCAAGCAGGCAGAAGCAATTCAGGAAAGTAAAGAAAAGTATCGAGCACTTATTGAGCAGTCAAATGATTGGGTATGGGAAGTCGATATAAACGGCTCCTTCACATACGTAAATCCAAAAGTGCGTGAAATAATTGGTTATGAACCAGAAGAATTGCTTGGTAAAACGACATTTGATTTTATGTCTACAGATGAGGCAAAACGATTTTATGATTTATTAAGCCCCTATTTTTCAGAGAAAAGACCATTTAAGCGTCTTGAAAAAAAGCTGATGCATAAGGACGGGCATGAAGTTATTCTAGAAGTTAGTGGGACACCGATGTTTGACAGTCAAGGATTTTTCAAAGGTTATCTAGGAGTAGTGGAGGATGTTACTCAACGCAGGAATCAGGAGAAGAAAATACACCATTTTGCCATGCATGATTACATGACCGACCTTCCCAATCGCCGTTCACTTGAAGAGGAACTAACTAGAATAACGAACCAAAATAGCGCCAAACAAAAGGGCGCATTGCTGATGATAGACTTGGATAACTTTAAACTGATAAACGATACTCTAGGTCATTTTGCTGGAGACCAGCTTTTGAAAGATCTGTCCAATGCTTTAGCAAAAATTATGCGCCCTAGAGATATGCTGGCAAGAATGGGTGGTGATGAGTTTGTTGTAGTACTCCAAAATGTTTCTCCGAAAGAGGCTAAGAAAATAGTTGATAGGTTATTCAAATCAATAAACGAGTTCCAATTTAATATTAAAGGTTATAATTTGAATCTTAACTGCAGTATAGGCATTACCCTCATAGACGGCGAATCAAGCATCGAAGAAATTTTGCAAAAGGCTTATTCGGCTCTTTCCCAAGCCAAGTCCGAGGGGAAAAACCGGATAATCCGTTACGGTACAGGTGAAACTATCATCAAAACTAAGCAGGCCAGCAATTGGAAAATCCGTATCAAAGAAGCACTTAAATTAGATCGATATACAATAGAATTTCAACCTGTGGTACGGCTTGATACTGAGAAGACGGAGTTTTTCGAGGCATTGATCAGGATGAAAGCTGACAACGGTCAAATTGTATTTGCAAAATCGTTTATTCATTTTGCTGAACGCTTTGGCTTAATATCAGAAATTGATCGGTGGATGGTGGAGAAAATAACGCATTTTTTAGCTAGCCACCCGAGCACGAAGCTTTCCATAAACCTTTCAGGATCAAGCCTAAGAGATAAGTCTCTTCTTTCTTCAATCGAAAGATATATCCAGGAAGGTCGAATTTCTGCTGATCAATTGGTTTTCGAAATCACCGAACTTTCCGCAATTAGAGACTTATATAGCGTCCAAAAATGGCTCAATAAATTGCAGATCTTAAATTCCCGATTTGCCCTGGATGACTTTGGCAGCGGATTCTCATCATTTAAGCACTTGCAGACTCTTCCAGTTGATTTTGTCAAAATTGATGCTTCCTTTATCTCCAAAATTAAAAATGACCTATCATGCTATGCGATTGTAGACAGCATAGCTTCTGTAGCACATGCTCTTGGAAAAGAAGTTATAGCCGAGGGGGTAGAAAATCGAGAAATTATAAAAAGCCTACGGGAGTTTAAAATAGAATATGGGCAAGGAAAATTCTGGAAGTCAGAGAATCTGCGTTCTCTAAATTCATAAAACCCTTTGTGCTTATCGTCACTAAAAATAAGTTCGAACATAATCAATAAATACTGGTGCAATTTATACATGGCTTCGACAGATTGATAATGCAGTTATCTAATTGAAAGGATCAAGATTAATGATATGCGCTTCAGCGATGATAATTCATCGTCCTTGTCCAATGCTAATATTTTGGGATGCGTTTGTATCAAGATTACATTTTTACTCAGCCCCCAAAAACTTGTGATACAATACTTGTGATTTCATTGATCTTAAAGGGCTTCTTTATAAACGAATATGCTCCTTCTGCTATTAACTTTTCTATATTCTCTTCTTCTCGCGTACCACTGATAACTACTATAACAGAACTGGGATCAAAGATCTTCATCTCTCTTAAGAGTTCAATGGCACTCTTTCCATTGATTGTCAAGTCTAAAAAAATAATATCATAGTGATTCTTCCTGATTAGTTCAATCACAACATCAGCGCTATTGGCGGTATCAACGCTATGACCGGAGGTTACCAATGCTTCCTTTATAAGATTACAAATAAATTCTTCATCATCCACAACAAGAATATTCCCTTTCCTCCTCGTTTTTCCGCCGGTATCGAAATTTGCTTGATCTGACGGATTCATTTCATCAGAGATTCGTTGAATATTCGGAAGCCTAATACTAAATGTTGTCCCCTTTCCAATCTCACTGCTTACTTCGATTGTTCCTACATGCCTCCCGATTATCGAATAAACCACAGAAAGACCAAGGCCTGTCCCGGACTTTGAATCATCGCTTTTCTTTGTCGTAAAAAAGGGCTCAAATATTTTCTGTAGATTTTTCTGAGGAATGCCAATCCCATTATCTGAGAATTCTATCCTTACATAGTCACCATCAATATCAGTTTTTATCGCTATCGCCCCGCCTTCACTCATTGCATCCCTCGAGTTGAGCGCCATGTTGATGATCACCTGTTGTACTTCCCCCACGTTCATAACAATAGGAGGAACCTTTCCATAATGACGTATTATTTGTATACCATCCGATTTAAAAGTATGTTCGATTAGTTTGATTGCATCTTCGATCACCTCCTCTAAACATGCAAGCTGCTTTTTGTTATCCCTATTTTTAGAAAAAGATAACAAAGTCGTTACAAGGTCTGACGCTCTCGCTGCAGCCTTTTCCACAACCTTTAAGTCCTCTCTTATACTCTCAATACTTGTCCTTGAAAAGGCAAAGCTTGTGTAACCAATGATCCCAGAAAGAATATTATTAAACTCATGGGCGAGACCCGTTGCAAACTGACCTACTGCGGACATCTTGGCAGATTGAATCACTTGGGCCTCTAATTTCTTTTTTTCAGTTATGTCTTCGGTCACTACTGTCAGACCAAACTTCTCACCCGTCTCAGAATCAACCAAAGGTGAAAGAACGATCTCTAAGTATTTATCATCAAACTTTACAATATGATTTGTGCTGTATGAATCGTAATGAAGTATCTGAGGAATAACAGTCTTGAAATTGATTCCCTCGATGAGATTGTCTAGTCTCGAACCAATACAATCCTTCCCAAAAATCTTTAAAGTCTGGGTATTCGCGCTTTTTATTACCAGGTCCATATCGGTTGTCATTACACTCTCATGAGTGCTGAACAAAATATTGTTGAGCTCTCGAGTTCTATCCCTGATTTTAAGCTCAAGATTGGCATTAATGTGTTGGAGTTCTTGCATTAGACGCCTATTTTCCTGCATTAGTTCATATTTTTCAACAGCATGCTTTATGATGCTTTTCAGTTTATTAAAGTCCAAAGGCTTGGATAAATAATCAAATGCACCATGCTTTACAGCCTCTACAGCCGTTTCTAGGGAGGCATACCCCGTCATGATGATAACAGGTATGTCTGGATTAAAGGTACGAATTCTATCAAGGAGATTTATGCCATTCTTCTCAGGCATGCGGATATCTGTAAGAACGACATGAAAGAGATCTCCTTTCAGGAGATTGAGGGCTCTATCACAGTTCAAAGCGGTAATTACTTCATAACCTTCGTTTGAGAAGATATCAGAAATGATTTGTAAAATTAATTGTTCGTCATCAACCACTAAAAGTTTTCTTTTCCCCTTCACTATCTTTTCCTGAAATCTCCTGAATTATTGGCAGTTCTATTATGAAGTTCGTTCCCCTCTCGGTATCACTGTATATTATAATGTTCCCATTGTGAGCTTCAATTATTTTATAGCTAACTGAGAGACCAAGCCCGGACCCTGTGTCTTTTGTCGTAAAGAAGGGGTCGAAAATCTTGGGGAGGTCTTCTTTTTTGATGCCAGGCCCATTATCTTCGAAACTTATAAATACATTATTTGGGCTTTCTTTTTGAAACCCTGTATTAATCCTGAGTTCACCGCCACAGGGCATTGCTTGAATAGAATTCATTATTACATTAATGAATACATGCCATATGTTATTTAGATCAGCCATGATTTTGGGAATCCGGTAATCTAGATTTTTAATGACCTCGATCTTATTATCAACAATCTGTTTTCTGGTTAAAGTCAAAACATCATCGATTAAGCTGTTAACATCAACAAGTCCAAAATTCGTTGATCCGGGCTTTGAAAACGCAAGCAAGCTATCTATCAATCTGTTTGTACGATCAACCTCGTGCTTAATGTAATCAAGGTACTGTCGAATTAACGGAGATTCTTCTCGGTTCAAATTTTGTGATAAATAATATCTTGCACCTTCTATGATATTTAAAGGGTTTCGTATTTCATGCGCAATTCCTGCTGCAAGTTGTCCTACAGCAGACATCTTCTCCGCCTGGATAAGCTGCGCTTGCGTTTCTCGAAGCTCTCTATTTTTTTCTTCTAACTTGTTTACGTAATCCTCAACCAATTTAAAAGCAAATGCGTTTTCAATAGCAATTGCAGTCTGGTTTGCCAGTGTCTTCAGTAGCTTCAAATCATAGCTTGTGTACATCAGTCCAGATTTCTTCTCTCCCAATGAAACAACACCTACCAACTCGTCCTTGAAGAAAAGCGGAATAATCAGTGAAGCTCTCAAAACAGAGAAGGTTTTTTTCAATTTTTCGCCATATATATAATATTTCTCTTCCGCAATCAAATCTTCTTTAAACATTTCTTTCTTTGAGCTATTTAATAAGAGGATTAACTTGTTATCGCTCTCGATGCTTAAACCATTTTTCTCCAAATCATCAATCGTCGTAGAATGAATCCTGTAACCATTTGTGCTTCGATCAAAAAGTAGAAGAGAGGCTGAGTTGATGAACATGGTTTCTGTAATAGTTTTAATAATTTTATTGGCTATTTCGTCAATATTAAGAATTGATGTCATGGCGTCGCTAAGATCAGAGATTGTTTTATTGTAGTCATACCTTTTTCTAAAGAAAGCATTATCTAAAATGCTCTGAATTCGATTTCTGAGCGGATTAAGTGCTAACACAAGAAAGGCACTTAAGATTAAAAAGAAAGCGGGATTTTTCCAACCGCCATGTTCAGCAAAAGCTATATTGAAACCAAGAACCATAAGAGCAAAAATTCCTACCACCAACCCTGTTAGGGAACCATAGACTAGTGTCTTTTGAATAATTACATCTATATCGAAGAGTTTATGCTTTGCGATAGCATAGCCTATTGAAAGAGGGAAAAATAAAACGAGTATAGCTATGTAGTTAATATTACTAGCTCCATAAAAAACAACTGTCAAAGCAGCTACAGCAGGAAGAAAATAACCTAATACTGCACCTATCAACACCACTTGGGCCCTTTGTTTATTTAACTCAGAATCAGGTCTTAAATAACTTACTGTTACAGAAGCCAGCATTGTTAGCGCCGCGAAAATTAAGTAAAACCACATCACTGTATCTACCGTTTTCCACATACCAGGGTTATGAAGATAGATCAGTTGTAAAATGAATAATACGGATGAAAATAAAAAAGGAAGCAATATTATACGTGGATACTTTTTAAATAATATCTTCTCATTAGGAAAAACTAAAGATAGATAAATCAAAAAAGACGGGCTAAAAATCTGAGCTAGATAGGACACATTTACTGAATATATGAGTGAATAGTTGGTCTGATAATCAAAGTCTTCTATAAACCAAATCCCGATTGAAGAACAAAGCATTAAGAAGACCTTACTAGAAAGTAAATTCGGTTTTAAAAGATAAACTAAAGCTCCTATTGTTAGAAAAATCAAACCAGTGACAAATTCTATTCCAAATACCTGCAAATAATCGCTAACGGTAAATTTCATGGAAGGAAACGCGGCTTCGATAAAATTATTATCTCTTGAGAGTAGATAAGTTATAGGAGTACCTATGGGCTTCGCCGCGACGATATCATAAACCTCGTACGATCTTGATACTTCTCTTCCATCTACCTTAATAATTTGATCGTAAGATTTCAATCCAGATTTTCCACGCTCCGACCAACTAGGAAGGGTAACCTGACTAACCAATAAGTTATTATAAATTAAAAAACCGGGGAAAGGTCTCCCCATCGATCTAAGTCCCTGAATTAGGCTATTTAAACTTAGAACAAGGGACAAGCCAATTATTATATACGCTATAACTTTAAATTTATCTTTATAAAATAAATAACTCATTTTAATTCGAGAAGAGCATTAATCCCCCCGATATCATCGACCCAAAGTTTCAATTGTCTGAGTCCATCATCTATGCTAACTTTAGGCCGGTAATTTAATTCTCTGATTGCCTTTTCAACGCTATAATTTAAATTTCGACCCATCAGAGCAACAGCATATCTCGTCAAAGCAGGTGGATTTCTCGACTTTAATAACATCGCCCAAACTTCCATTACGGAGGCTAGTCCATAAGCAAAGAAATAGGGAAGGGATCTTACAGGTGACCATTTTATACCTAGACAGGAAAGAAGGCGCGAAATAAATTCCGAAAAGGTAATTTTGATATCATCATTTATAAAGAAAACTTCTCCTCGAGCATCCTTGGTCTCACTCGCTAATATTATAGCATCGGTTAAGTTCTCGATATAACACAAAGAAATTAGATTATTTCCATCACCTATTAAGAATAGATCTCCGCAGATCGCTAATCGTAAAATTCTTGGAAGAATCACTTTGTCGCGGGGTCCCCATACTATGCACGGACGTATGATGACCGTCTCTAGCCTTCCTTCATGATTATATTTCAAGGCTAATTGTTCTGAAATGGCCTTTGTCTCACAGTAGGGATGCTTATATTTTTTGGGATAAGGATAACGTTCATCTATCTCAATATGATTATCAAATTTCCAAACAACATCATTGCTACTTATAAAGACAACTCGTTGTACACCGCTTTCTTCACATGCCTTAAGCACGTTCCTCGTTCCCTCAACATTTACTCTATAGAATTCTTCTTTGCTTCCCCAGTCTCTGACCAAAGCCGCACAGTGAAATGCTAAGTCAACTCCCTTACTAATTTCTAAAAGAGAGTCGAAATCCAATAAATCCCCGTAATGAAGTTCTACTCCCAAACTCTCGAGCCTTTCAACGTCGCTAGTTTTCCTGACCAAGCATTTAACATAATCCCCCCTTGCTGCCAGCTTGCCTGCTAGATTTTCGCCTACAAACCCAGTCCCCCCAGTTAACATTACTTTCATTTCTGCATAGTCTTAAAACTTTGCGCTAGGCCTTACATCCTGAAAATTCGCATCCTTTTTTTTTGAGGATCAAACTCCCTTTTAAATTTTTTTTTAAAACCCCTAGTATCATATCTAAACCATATTTAACGTAGCAAAGGTAGGAAAATAGCGAAAATTCCAACAGCCATATACGGAAACATCGTAAGAAATTCCATTATTACCATTGGCTTAGTTTTCTAATGAATTATTATGCTTGTTATTTCGGCAACCCGATTAACCTAGATTATTTGATCCCTGAGGTGTTGGGAATTGGTCCCCCATCCTTTCGACTGACTACCCGTTTCGGTAGTAGAACATGTACCTGAAAAACTATTGTTTAAAGACTAAATAATAATTCAATTTTTTGTGAATTAAATAAGACAAGCTGGACTTATACAGAATCCTTTTAACTATTAATTGTTCTACAGAAACATCCATAAACTTATGAATAAACCTAAAATATTTCTTCAAAAAGACGGTAAAAAATATTCTTATTCATGCAGCAAATGATGAAAAACGACAATGATCCAAATCTAGAATATTGAATTCTCTTCCAACTTTTTCTAAAACCTCTAGAGTCTTATCCAAATCTTGTTTAGTATGGGTCGCCATAATGCTTAATCTGAAACGTTCTTCTCCTTTTGGCACAGCGGGATAAGGAACAGCGTTTAAAAAAATCCCTTCCTCATATATCCTTTTACTCATTTTTCTGAGCGTCAAACTATCTCCAATAATGATTGGAATTATAGCCGATTCGGTGTTTCCAACATTAAAGCCGATGGATTGAAGATTTCCTTTCATATATTTTATATTTCTCCATAAGTGATCATGCATTTCTGTCTCATTCTCCATAACTTCAATCGCTGCTAGTGCCGCTGCTGCTACAGCCGGCGGCAGGTTAATGGAGAAAAATCCTGATCTTGCATAGTACCTCAAGTAATTTACAACTTCACTTGAAGAAGCAACAAAGCCACCTAAGGCGCCTAAAGCTTTACTCAAAGTGCCCATAACTATATCTACTTTACCCTCTATTTTAAAATGACTGGGGGTACCTTTACCTCTCTCTCCTATGACTCCGGTTGCATGAGCCTCATCAACCATGACTTTTGCACCGTACTGGTGAGCAACTTCAGTTATTTGGTCAAGAGGCGCAATATCACCATCCATACTGTATACACCATCAACTACTACTAATATACCGTTGTATTTCTTCTCTGTTCTTTCCAAGACATCCTTCAGACTATCAATATTGGAATGTTTAAAACTTCTGAAAAAACCACCACTAAGCATACAACCATCTATAATGCTCGCATGTGCAAGCCTATCTATAATTACTGCGTCTCCTTTCTTTACTAAAGCAGATATGCACCCTACGTTAGTTGCATATCCTGTGGGAAAGACTGCCGCGTCCTCACAGCCTTTCATCCGGGCTAATCTAATTTCCAGTTCTCTATGTATATCATATGTCCCTGAAAGAAGTGCAGCACCCTCCGAGCCTGTTCCGTATACCCTGGTTGATTCTAAAGCAGCTTTTACTACTTTTGGATGTGTTGAAAGACCCAGATAGTTGCAACTTCCCATCATGACCATTTCTCTTACTTCACCAAAGTTTTTATCAAAGACCTCAACTCTATTTTTACAAGCTGTTATGAGAGGTATTCTATATTTATCAAAGCCTTTCTGGATAATATCTTCCATAAATTGGCTGAATGGTTTAGTCTTGTAAAATAAGTCTTTGTCTGAATTATCAACAAAATCTGCTAACGAGAGGTTATCAGAATTTATTTTTGTAGAACATTCCTCTATGGATTCCTGTAATCTCCTCTTATCTGCTTCAAACATAGTCTTAAATTCCACTCCCATCCCCAAATGGTCACCTAATCTTACTTTCTGGGCTTCTTTAATCCATTTAATCTCGCTATATGCTTTTAGGGCTGTAACATCTTTGGGAAACCTAAATTCAAGAAGTATTTTTGTTCCAGGCTGTAGTAGTTGTTTGGATTCAACAAACATTCCATAGGGGGAAATATCCCTTGCATGTCCAATTAATTGGCCATTGGTTCTTGACACAACTTTAATGTCCGAAAATGTGGTTCTCGAGCACCTCCTGCGTTCTAAACTCAATGTCATTTTAGATATCCCCTCTTACCTTTATATTCTCAAACATAATAAAAATGGATTTTGAAAGTCATTACTATCGCATCTAAGAACTCCAAATAATTTCGCCTGCTACACCTTCCTACAACACTCTGTCATAAAAGACAAAGGTTTTAAATTAAGAAGCTTAGAAAATCCGTTTTAATTATAACTTTCTTTTAACTATCGGAAAAGTAATAATTTAAACTTGTAGGGATATTAAACAAATAAAAAAAACACATTATTTATATTAATGACAAAAAGTTACATTTTACATTATATAAGACTAAAGTTGCTCTTCGTGGAACCATGCTCTTTGCTTTAGGCTACTAGAGCCAGTCCATGTCCTAATGATTGAATCCAATGTAAACACAAATCTACCTTGGATAGCAAATGGAGCTTTTGGAGGATCAGCCGCTCCTATTGATGGAACTACCCCTTCAATAAAGGCTCTTTGACTAAGAAGATCATCCAGACCATCACCCGCTATCACGACGCTGCCGATTAGATCAAACCAGAGGTGATCTAATATCTTCCAGGTAAGAGTACCCTCTAACTCTGTGCCAAGAAATCTATTAACTTTAGGCAAGGGTGTTACGGGATCGAGACTTAAAGCATCACTTTCATCCACCCATGCGAATAAGACTTGAGGCGTAAAATAAAGGGGATCAAGTAATTTCATTGTAGTCCAAGTCCTGATATAGCCCGAGTTTATTACACTACCCTCAACTGCATATATATTCGGTATCATATGTTTAAATAAAAGGTTATCGACTGTATAAGCGTTATTGAAAAAAATTGCGCTACCTTCTAATCTATCAGGGGTTTTTGCATCATCACCACTAGCCCAACCAAATTCAGCGAGAATTAGATCTATAAAGCTTGGGGTTGGTTCATAACCGACCCTAGCGGCAAGAAGAAAATTTTCAGGCGATATATCGATAGCGTCACTTCCTACGATGACTGGTAAGGGTTCTTCTAAGTTATTTACTTTTCCAAAAAGGTCCTGGAATTCGAAAGTAGCAAAAAAGCGATCAAACTTATACTTTGTATATAATGACCAATTTACAGTGTTATCAAGATCTCCGGTAAGACCACTACTAACATCAAAGCCGTTCTGATTTACAAGAAATACATACCCTCCGAGTTCCAGGCTTTCACCTTGATATAAAGAACCGAATCCTACCTCCCATCCTTTTCCATCCGCTCCATTAGCTATTGTTCTCCCTTGACTGAGTCTGTCAATTACGACGGAAAAAAGTAGATTTTCCCAGCGCTTATCCATAAGAGCAAAGGGTGTAGTGTCAAACTCAAACCTATCCACAATACTCCCAAAATCCTGATCAGGCATGCTCCCTGCATTGTTTAAGATTCCCAGCCCCCAGTCAAATGGCTGTCTCCCCACCCATAGTTCACCAACTTTTATCCCCCCTATCGGAATTCCGGCCACCATATAAAGCGACCTGATATCAACCAAATCTATATCTGTATTGACTGGTGAAAGTATCTCTCCCGTGAACGTATCTGTTACCTCCCTAAGAATTGAACCGCGGAATGAATCTCCCGGGCTCGGGGCTTCAAAGAATTTTCCGGACACGCTAGCGTCGCCTAAACCACCCCAAATTATATTTTTTGCAATATCAAACTGACTACGAAGTGACAAATTATCACTAATTTCAATCATGGGAGAAAGAAGCAATCTCGAATCGACAAAAAAAATGTCATCGTCTTGACCGGGAACGGCACCCGCAAATGTAGCATCTTTAAATACAAATCCTCTAGTTCGATAATAACTGGGAAAATCAGTGTTAAATTTTATTTTTCTCAACAATGGGCTCAATGAATCTAATTTTCTTGTCACAAAATCTTCGAGTGTTTTCTCATCAACTCCCTTTTCGGTTTCCAGATCTTTAATCTTTTCTTTGTCGGCTTCTCTACTGGCTTCGAGTCCCTCAATCTTTCTACGAAGCTCTTCAATCTGCGTCTGACTCCGTTTCTGTATTTCTTCGATCATCTTCTGATTCTGCTTCTGAATTTCTTGAACCTGCTCTTTAAGAGCTTCTATTTCTTGTTTCGGAGTTTGTGCCTCTGAGCTTCGGTCACATATCGTGATTATTAACAATAAACCGACGGCTAATATTAAAATTACCTTCATTCTTAAGTGTTCTAATCTTGTATAAATATGAGCCAATATAATATATTTGCTATATGATTTCAAGTAATACTTTAATTTCTGTTTTAAATCAGCTTAAATACACAACAATTTTTGTTTAAGTGCAAAGGACATCATGCGTTGAGAAGCCTCCTATGTATTGGCCTCGCGTTGATCGTAATAGTCTTTATATATTATATAATTCATGAAAGCAAAGGTTAGAAACACCCTAGTACAAAATCAATAATAGTTTTAACATTGATTCCTTCGCTCCCATTGTTACTATAAGCCTAAAGTTTTAAATGCCGGCAAAGTAAGTTTTTATAAAACGGGCTTCTTTCCCGTCAGGATTTCCGTTGATCCTAAATGTGCACGGAAATAAGTTTAAATTATGAATTGGTAAGGTTAAACAAAAGATTTTTAAGATAATTCGAGCCGGCTCGTTCAATATTAGTTCGAGCCGTTGTCCATACCTCATCGGGGATATTGATGAAAATATTGATTATCTCTGGATCAAATTGCCTGCCAGAAGATTGCTTTATCAAATCTATCGCCTCTTCGTGCGAAATTGCCTGGCGATAAGAACGACTGGTAGTCATAGCATCAAATGTATCAACAACTGAAAATATTCTAGCGCCTAATGAAATTCCCTTCCCGGATATTTTGTCGGGATAACCGGTTCCATCAAAATTTTCATGATGACTCAAGACAATTTCAGCCGCTTGCTCCAAAAACTTTAATCTTTTTAGAAGATTATAACCGTAAACAGGATGTTTCCTCATTATCTCCATTTCATCGTCCGTGAGCTTTTCGGGCTTTAAAAGAATATGGTCTGGAACTCCTATTTTACCGATATCATGGAGGAGAGCGCCCTTGGCTATACTTTCCAAATCCGAATACGGTACGCCAAAATTCTTAGCGAGGATTATCGTATATTCAGTCACTCGATACGAATGGCGGCCGGTTTCACATTCTCTCATATCGAGAGCGGAAATCATTGCTTCAAGTGTATCCGCATAAACACTAATTAACTGATTTGCCTGTGTTATCACCTTTCTCTCAAGATTTTCCTGATAATCCTTGATATCGTTAATCAGCCTCGATCTCTCAACCGCACGATTTATTACCGACTTTACACTACTACTATTAAAAGGCTTGACAATATAATCATATGCCCCTTCCTTAAGTGCCAACCTTGCGTATTCGAATTCTTTCGATGCTGTTACAATTATTATCGAAATATCGGGATAGAGTTTTTTAAGTCTCCTCAGTGTCTCAATTCCACTGAGTTTTGGCATATGAATGTCCAAAAGAACTATGTCGTAAAAGTCTCCATCTCTAAACTTTTCTAGACACTCAATTCCATTCGACACACTTTCACTTGCAAAACCCTCCTCCGCTGCAATTTCCTTCAGCAAATCTGCTAAGACCTTTTCATCATCAACTATAAGTATTTTCTCTCTATTCTTATTTTTTTCGTTTGTATGAT
>DASWID010000046.1 GCA_036397855.1 Thermodesulfobacteriota bacterium
GTATTCCCCACACTATGGTAGTATCGAATCACTATAAAAAAAGTGGAGAAGGAGATTACAATAATCTCATTATAGTATTTGAAAAAAAATGTCCTGAGATCATTTAGCTCCGATATTATATTTTTTCTCATCAAAAAATACACCCAGATTAACTATGTTTGTATACATAAATCCTGGCTGATTTAAGCCAATCAAATTCAAATCTTCATTGAAGAGTGGTCTATCATTATACATATTAAGAACCGTTAATTATATAAACCTAATATAGACTCGGTTAAAGGTTCTGCGCACTTTTTCTAAAGGAAGAAAGCAATTAATGGTGTTTATCAATGTTTATCCTATCCCTCCCGAGAGCCTTAATGGTTTTATACCTGAGGGATCGTCAAAGTAGATTAATTCTTATTAAATAAGTAGATAATGATAATGAAAATAAATATGTTAAATTAAAGCTTCCCGTTATGGTGACTAAAAAAAATAAAAATATCGTTACGATCGGACTTGTGCAGACTCGTGTCTCAAATAATATTGCCCTCAATATGAAAAAAACTATAGCGAGAATTAAAGACGCTGCAAAAAAGGGCGCGCAGTTTGTCTGTCTTCAAGAATTATACAGAACCAAGTATTTTCCAATCGATGAGAAAAAAGATGTCGCGCCGTTGGCTGAGACTATTCCCGGAGAATCTTCTTCGACCTTATCAAGGTTAGCAAAGGAATTAAATGTAGTAATCATTGCACCCATTTTTGAGGCTGATTCTAAAGGCAAATTCTATAATACTGCCGCCGTGATTGATGCTGACGGGACACTTCTTGGGGCATACCGAAAGACACATATCCCACATGATCCCTTTTTTTATGAGAAAAGCTACTTTGAAGCGAGCGACTCTGGTTATCGCGTATTTAATACACGCAATCTGAATTTTGGCGTTCTCATTTGCTATGATCAATGGTACCCCGAAGCTGCACGAAACAATTCCCTTCAAGGTGCGGATGTTATTTTCTACCCTTCTGCAATTGGTTATCTCGAAGGCGATTCCTTACCCTACTCAGATTGGATTTCCGCCTGGGAGACTATTCAGCGTTCCCATGCCATAGCAAATGGAGTGCATGTTGCCGTCGTTAACCGGGTAGGAAGGGAAGGGAAGATAAGTTTCTGGGGATCATCTTTCGTCTGCGATGCATTTGGAAAAGTACTCAAGAGGGCAAGTGAAAGGGATGAGGAAGTATTGGTTGTGGATTTGGACATTAGTCAAAACAAACGAATTCAAGAGGGTTGGGGATTTATTAAAAACCGACGTCCAGAGACTTATGGTTTGATCAATTCGCCTATCTTGAATGACATACCCCGGGAGTTAGGATACATCATGCCTGCCGAATGGGAAATTCATGACGCGACCTGGTTGGCATGGCCTCATGACCCAGAGACATTTCCTCGTAGAGTAAAACGGGTCGAGAAAATATATGTTGAAATAATAGAGGCTCTACATAAAGATGAGGAAGTGAATCTTTTTGTAAAAGATTCAAAGACGAGGACAAAAGTCATAGCGCAATTTGAGGAAAGAAGAATTGATTTGAGACGAATCAGTTTCCACATATGGGACTATGCTGATGTCTGGTTTCGGGATTACGGTCCGATTTTCATAGTTAATAAGGGCAAAAAACAAATAGCTATTCTTCACTGGATATTTAATGCATGGGGGGGGAAATACAAGGAACTCATCAGAGACACTCAAATCCCTTATATAATAAGTCAGAACATACCGTTGGCCTATTGTAGACCAGGAATCATCCTTGAAGGGGGCTCTATCGATGTCAATGGAATAGGGACCCTCTTAACGACTGAACAATGTTTGCTGCACCATGGCAGAAATCCCAGTTTCTCAAAAAGAGACATCGAAACCTATTTGATGAACTATCTCGGAGTTAGTCACATCATCTGGCTGAAATCAGGTATTTTAGGAGATGATACCGACGGCCACATCGATAATCTCGCTCGCTTTGTCAATCCGAGGACGGTCTTCTGTGCCTATGAGGAGAATGAAAAAGACGAGAATTATTCTATCTTGAAAGATAACTATCAGACACTGCTAAAATCAAAGGATCAAGACGGAGATAAATTGAATGTCATAAAACTGCCGATGCCTCATCCAATTCGCAGGGTTGTAAGGGGTAAAAGCATTAGGCTACCCGCGAGTTACCTCAACTTTTATATCGCCAATAAGGTGGTTTTGGTTCCAACCTTTCAACATAAGAATGACCAAATAGCAATAAGGATTATTAAAGACTCATTTCCGGACAGGAAGGTTATCGGTATCCACTGCTCGGACTTATTATATGGATTGGGGACGATTCATTGTATTACCCAACAGCAACCAGCCGTGGCTAAACAGGAACGCAGCTCAATCGATTGATGCATGGTCGCAGGTCCTGACGCCTCTTATTACATACTATTTAGTCGAATCAATAAAATTGTCAATTAATATCTTTACTACTTTGTTAATTCTCTCCCGACGTACGTCCTCCGGGATATCAGAAGTCGCGAAGGCCTGTAAGGCGCCTCTCCAAATAAGCGTTCTACTCTTCGCGTCTGCTAGGTCGATTATTACCGTTCCCTTTTCATACTCATTTATTTTATCTTTGTCTCCTGATAATTCTCGAGTTATTCCGTAATTCTGGGATATTTCCTGATCACTAAGTGCACTTTCTAGCGCCAGGGTATAACCTATCAACAAATCATTGGTAATTGTCTTCGCGTATAATAACCTTATTCTTTCTCCCCTCTCGTCGGGGTGTCGAAAACCAACATTTATGTCCTTAAAGGTTTTTACAGTTCTTGCAGGAAGTGAGTCATGGATTACAAATATGCTGGTTGGACCTCCATATCCCTCTTTGGGACCCTTTGTACCAAGATAATCAATTCTGATTCTAAGATCTGTAAAGTCTTCTTTACTCCTGTTTTCAAGAGTAATCTCCTTTAGAATTCCTCCAGCGCCGAAATTAGCACCTGCCCATTTCCAGTCTTTCACCAGAATAAGATCCTTAGGTCCTATATCTAGCCTTTTGTGGAATGAAGCAGATCCAAATGTCCAAGTACTTGTTGATTGTGTAAATTCATAACCTCTATTTGTCAACGACTCAGCTATGGCTTTCCGAAATGCCTCCTGAATTGGAAACTCCTTTAAGCGAGGATCCTCGAATACCTGGATTGATTCAGGTAACCACGTAAAAGTTACAGGGGGTTGTATGACAAAGTCCGGATTTCTTATTGAAACTACGGCTGGCGCTTGTTTATGAAAACTATTGTCTTGGTTTAATGAACCATTGTTATGGCTACATCCATAAGTAGCTAGTATCAAAAAGAATATAAGATATGGCGCTCTTGTGATTTGGCTCACTTGTCTCATCTGCTAGGCTCTCAGAGTACTTTTATTGATTGTATTGAAAAGGAATTCTACTACATTTTTTTTGATTGTTAAGGAAAGATTTCAATATGCACTGAAACAAGGATTCTTTCCTTTTTCGGGAACTGATTTGAATGCTCCGATAAACCTCGCCTTGCTGCGAGGTTCTTCATTCAGGCATAATCTTTTCTTAAATCTTAGAAGGATGAATTTATTGCCTCAAGAGACAAAATTTGAAAAATGAAATTAAGGATAGAAGTCGAAAAGTCATTAAAGATTAAGAAGGGACATCTTAAACCACCGGTGCAGTTCAGGCTTTTTAATATGGATACCTTCTTGCCTATAGATCTTACTGGTGCTCAAATAAGGTTTTTTATGGAAGGACCAGAAGATGGCGCTAATATCAAAAGGCTCGAAGGTGAAGGTGAGGTAGTTGTCAGTCCATTAACTGGCATTGGAAAATATGAGTGGAACTTTGGAGAAACAGGCATTCCCGGATCATACATAGCGGATTTTGAAATTACATTAAGCGACGGCGTTAAGGTAAGGGTTCCCGAAGGTG
>DASWID010000047.1 GCA_036397855.1 Thermodesulfobacteriota bacterium
GAGAAGTTTTTTGGTGCGTTGTGTCATAATTTTTCACACGCAGATTGAATTAAAGGGTGATTCAAATTATACTCCCAAACAAAGGAAAAAAGAGTTAAGGATTCTGTGTTAAGGATTCCGCATAATACTCGAAAAAAGATGATTATACGGGGAAATAATTCCGTATAATCAGTAGTTAGCTGGACGCAGCGTTTTTGTCGTAAAAAACCATGGAACGTTACGATCCAAACAAGCCGGTAGACCCCGAAGAATGGATGGCACTCGATGAAGGCGAGCGAGAGTACCTGGTCGAGCAGTACCACCGCAAGAAACGTATCAAGATGCCGAACTCGCAGATGCATGCGGCTATTCACGTCATCGTTGAAAACCAAGTCGCACTGGGTCGGGAGATTCCGGCACAGAAAACCCTCGCGCGCCTGATGCGGGAAGGACTAAATCGTCACGATGCTGTTCACGCTATTGGTTCCGTCTTGGCTGGGCATATGTTCGATCTGATTAAACATGGCCCAAGTGATCAGGACGTAAATGCGGCCTACTACCATCAACTTGAAGAATTGACCGCTGAAGGCTGGCTGAACAGTTTCGACGATGAATCGGAAGAAGAATGACCGAGGGGCCAGCTAACAAAACGATGGAGCCGACGCCCTTCGCGGCGAAGCCGCTCAGGGTTTCCTCGCCGCGCTAAAAGACGCGCGCGGCTCGGCGCGGCTCATCGTTGAGCCGTTAGGCACACTGAGAAACCACCATGAAGCTCGTCCTTAAACCCGACGCCAACGATGCGCGGAGAGTTCGGGAACTCGTCGAGCGGCACAAGGATGCTTCGATTATGCAAGATCGGATCCGGCGGAATCTCGCATCCCATAAGCGTCCTGTCACTCGAAACCATTTCTGGCAGATTCTTGTGTCTTGTCTAACGACGACGCAGCAGCGTTCAAGTCCAGGCGGCAAGGTGGACGTATTTTGCAGGACGCGCCCTTTTCCGTTGCGATATTCCATATGCGGCGCTTATAGGGACGTAGAGGCCTTCACCTATAAGATACTGAGGCGTTTTGGGCTCAGACGCACAAAGTCGATTGCCAGAGAAGTGGCGCATAATTTCGAACTTCTTGAAAATGGGTTTTGGCCAGAGGTGTCGAAGCGTTTGGAACTACTAAGGCGTTCAGGATCTCCCAAAGTCGAGCGTGAAGTTGCGGACTTCATAGACGACAACCTTTTGGGATTCGGTCCGAAGCAGTCACGAAATCTTCTTCAATGGCTCGGTCTCACGAAGTTCGAAACGCCTGTGGACAGTCGCGTGACGAAATGGCTGAATGATTCGGGGTTTCCGTTTCCGCTTTCAGCATCGCTTCTTGCTGACCGACGCTACTATCATTTCGTCAGCGACAGCATCAGCAAACTATGTAGCAAAGCCGGGGTGTTCCCGTGCGTTTTTGATGCGGCTGTCTTCGCGAGTTTTGACGACGTTTCAAGAAAGGACCGGGGTGCCTAACAACGCGTTGAACCCGCCGCCCCTGCGGTCGCTGTCGCGTCCGCAGCGGTACCCTCGGCTCGCAAAAAAAAACTAAACAGTGACACACCTTGACTATGGACAAATTCATGATTGAGGTGAATGGGGTCAAATCTTTTGTTGTTTGTAGCATCCGCTTATAAATATTTTAAAAAAGGGGATGATTGTTTTGTTATTGTATATAAATTAGGCATTTCCTATAAATTTCTTGATCAAATACAATTGAAATCCCGCAAGTCATTTATTACCTTATTACCTAATTTTGTGATTAAGGGAGAATTTTGCTACATCTTAAAATTAGTCAACAAAAGATTTGAACCCCTAATTTTATTCTCTAACGAAAGGGAAGTGTAAGTTAAAAGGATCGTTCAAGACAGCATTGAGTTAGGTAGACCAATGTTAAATAACCATTTAAAATATGATCATGCCCATCGATGATACTAAAGATTCGACGTGTCTAAAACACACGGAAATACTACTAAAAGTATTGAATGAAAATAGCAAGAATCTAGATCGCTTCGAGGCTTTAAAAAAAAGTTACGAGTTTTTGGATATTTCGTTAAAAAGAAAATCAAAGAGTGTAGATCCTGATATCTATAGAATACTTAATTTTATTCAATTTGCCTCTCTATGCAGTAATGATCTTAACATCGCAGCTTATGAGGTTTCGAATCCCAAACTTTACTCTTTAGAATGGGAAATTGTTAAACTATTTCATACTAAAATTTTGGCTCTTGTCCTTTTTGAGATCTTTGAAGACTTTATAAGACTTATACCAAATCCAATGTATAAAGTTGTTTCAAAATTTGATATAAAGAATGAATACGGTACACAATTAAAAGCGCTACACGCTGAATTAAGTGAAATGCGAAAGGAAGATTATGAATATTTAAAGAACATAAGAAATAAGATAAGTGCACACAAAGAGGATGATGCATCTGTGCAAATTAAGATTATAAAGGGGATTGATACAGTACGTGTAACTACTACGGAATTCAAATTAAGAACATGGTTAAATCGAGTTTTGAAAATTCTACACCCAATTCTCTTAAACTTTCATAATAAAATAATTCAAGATTCTGGATTGAAAGCAAGAAAACTAATAAAACAAACAGGTAAATAAATTCATCAAAATCAAAAACGCAAATTAAGCCCCGATTATTCTTTTTCGGGGGTCCCCCTCTTTCCCTTTGAAAAATTAACGCCTTAACGACGTTGCTTTGGCTTATATTGAAACTCAGCAGGATAAAGGGGACAACAGACCCCATTTTTCTCTCAGGTTTATATTATGAACTTTGCTTGCTGCGAGAGATGAAAGAATATATCTCACCTACCTTGCCTCTCTCTAGATCTCAGAAACGTTCTTAGTTTTATACGGCCATAGCTTAATTTCAGCTTTTAGGCTATCTTCAAAATTTGTAAGTATATTATAAATTACATAGAATTTATATTGTATTACGAAATATCAATCGATAAGGAGGACGTATGGAAACTGTAAAGGTCTCACCAAAGTATCAGGTGGTTATTCCTCGCGCAATTCGTAAAGTGCTGGGAATTCGACCTGGGCAGAAGGTGCAGGTAGTACAATATGAAAATCGAATTGAGTTGATTCCCATAAAGCCGATCCGGAAAACACGTGGTTTCCTTCAGGGAATTGACACAACAGTGGAAAGGGAGCCTGACCGGGTATGAATCTAGTAGATTCCTCCGGGTGGCTTGAATATTTTGCCGACGGACCGAATGCGGATTTCTTTGCTCCCGCTATTGAGAATCTCCCTAAATTAGTTGTTTCAGTAATTAATATTTATGAAGTATTTAAAAACGTGCTCCAGCAAAGAGGGGAGGGTGATGCGCTTCTGGCAGTCGCAATAATGGAGCAGGGAACCGTGATAAATCTAGATCCGACGATAGCTCTCAGTGCTGCCAAAATCTCAGTTGATTTAAAGCTTCCAATGGCTGACAGCGTAATACTTGCAACAGCTAAGGTATACAATGCCACATTGTGGACACAGGATTCGGATTTTAAAAGAATCGAAGGTGTGAAGTATGTTGAAAAAAAATAATCGCGCTTAGTTAACTAATCAAAAGTTAGGCCGCGTATCAAACAAATTAATATCTAATCCAAACCCACATCTACGCAACTAAGGGGATATTTTGGCTAACCTTGACGACCTATATACGATTGATGATCGGATTCGGGCTTTCGAGAACCATCGGGCTGGCTTCATGATATCCCTTGCCGGTCCTGGAACGGGAAAGACCAATTCATTCCTCCATCGTATCAGAGCACTCGTCTCCGGGGGAGGCGTTCAATTCGAAGAGATATGTTATCTGACATTCATCAAAGAAATCGCAAAGACCTTTCTTTCCGATTATCAAGAGGAATTCCCAGAGAATCTGGATGAAGTGAGCAGACCTAGGGTATCGACGCTCCACAGTTTCGCTTGCCGTCTTATACGCAACAGAGGGTTCAGTATCGGCTACGATGGCCCCCTCTACTTTGCGAGCATAGCTGATAGCGAAACTTTCGCATCACAAGTATTCCTCGCCGATCTTTTTCTAATCGTACGGTCATCTGGGCTGCGCTCCACGCCACAATTGCGCAACCTTCTGCAGCAAGTGAAGAAAGCTTGGCGTGACAACGCTGATCCTCAGACATTGCCTCAGCCTATTCCGACAGTTCTAGATGTCGGCCTTCGACTCGCAAGAGCATATAGGCTAGTCGATTGGGATCAGGCTATCCCGCTGGCCCATGAGCTTTTTCTTGACCCACGCAACCGATACAAGTGGCTTACCCAGCTACAGCATTATCTTGTGGACGAATATCAGGACTTCAATAGAGCGGAGCAAGCTTTCCTTGTTTCCCTAGCATCTACTGTTGCTTCTATGGTAATTGTTGGAGATGACAATCAAAGTATTTTCAGTGGCCGAGGTGGATCTCCTGAAGGGATGAGGAACCTTTTCCAGTCTTCTGTTCACGACCGAGTCTCACTACTGAGATGTCGTCGCTGCAAGAGAAACATATTGAATGCTGCCAACAGGTTCCTTCTCTGGATGGACCCTACTGCTCAGCCGATGCTTGCACACTATAATGGAGGTGCTGTCCACTGTTACCACTTTAAGAGTGCTAAGGCAGAGATTGGTTTTCTTGTCAACTACCTCACCACAAAGGTGGCAGAGCTTCCTGAGAACCCGTCGCCCAAACAGGGCATCGTATGCCTTTTCCCATCACGGAAGGCACTTGCTTTTTATTATGACCGCATTCAGCCAGAAGTGCCGTCCTATACTGGGAAGGCTACATCTCATCCAACCAGACAACAATTGGCACTTCTGTTGGAATTGGTCACCAATCCAAATCAGAGATTCATTGAACGCCTCATCCTTGAGTCGTTCACGGCTATAAAACCGCGCCACAGATTGGAAATAGTAAGGCTTATCCTACAACACGACATCTCTCCCTCTCAAGCTATAGACCGGTTAATCTCCACGGGCGTCCTTTCAGGGATCGCTGTAGCTGCCGGCCGGATGTTTGTTGAACTGTGTCGAAGTCTTTCTTCGCAAGATCCGCATCTCATTGCCAATGCACTTGCCAGTCATCTCGGACGTGAGGGAGGAGAACTCCGGCCTCTCATTGTAGACCTACTAAGTCAGCTAGGGGATACTGACCCAGATGACCTCATCAACGCAGTGTGTGACCGCGCGCTGCTGGAGTTTACATTGCCCACAGAGAATCGGCGCTCAGTCTTGTTCCTCACGATGCATGGGTCTAAAGGACTTACAAAGAAAACCGTTGTGCTTCCGGGGCTTGAACAGGTTTGGCTTCCAGGAGAATCATCGGGCGCTGACCTAGAGGAGAAGAAGAGGCTTTTCTATGTTGCCATCACTCGTGCCATGGACGACCTTCTAATAACGTATCCTCGCACCCGCGCACGAGGCAACCCACTAAACTATAATGCGGAGGGTCGAGGCAGGGTTTCTCATTTTGTTGAGCGGGCTGGCATCCCTGATATTTATTATGCATAAGAGAATTCACACGGACTGTCCAGCGCTAGCAGGTACTACAGGAACGCCATATGCGGCTTAATAACCCTCCCTTCCATAATCCGCTGGTAGCTTGGCAACTCTGAGTTGGTTGGTAAACCCTATTTTATTTTCCACTAAATTTGCAGAAAAAAAATAAATGTGACACATCTTGACTATGGATAAATTCATGATTATCTCATTAATTTATTTCTTTACCCTCTTCACGACTCTTATTCATAAAATAATGCATGCGTTCCCTTTTATTACTCTTTCCGTACGAATAGAGTAATGGTTTCGCCGTATGGTCTCTCGTACACGATCGACAAGTTTTTTGGTGCGTTGTCTCATAATTTTTCACACGCACTTTGAATTAAAGGGTGATTCAAATTATACTCCCAAACAAAGGAAAAAAGAGTTAAGGATTCTGTGTTAAGGATTCCGCATAATACTCAATAAAAGATGATTATACGGAAATAATTCCGTATAATCAGTAGTTATGCTTTTGTCTCGTTGCCACAACCAACAGGAGGAGCACGAAATGCGAATAGCCAAGCAAGACATACCAGTTAGAATCGACGTACCAGGCGCCGTAGCCCGACAAAAGACGAATTTC
>DASWID010000048.1 GCA_036397855.1 Thermodesulfobacteriota bacterium
CTGCCAGCAAATATCAAAAACCCTTCCCCTTCTTCCCGGGTCTGCCTTTGCAACAATCCTGAGGCTATCCAAAGCCATGGTCTTACTACCAAGTCTTAAGGCAAGAATAGAGGCTTCCCAGAGTTGACCTATGGATAGAGGAATAAGCTCTAGCGCTCGACCAAGCGTGGCCTGAGCCCTGTCGTTTTCACCGTTTTCAAGAAACACCTCCGTAAGTCCCAACCACGAGGAAGTAAGGAGGGGATTAAGTTCAATAGACCTGACATATAGTGTTTGAACCCTCTTTTCATCTCCCTGCATAAGCATGTGATAAACCCTTGCTAAGTCTAAGTTAAGCTCGGCACTGGAGGAATTTAGGAAAAGGCCCTTCTCCATAGACTCCAATTCCCCTTTTTTAGAAAATATGGAAGAAAGCCCAAGCCTGAGAGTCTCTTCAAGGAAAAAGAGGCTAAGAGCGAGGAGAACGAAAACCTGGTAATTTCTTTTGCTTGTGTTTTTCATCGCTGTCGTAGTAATAATAGTTGTATCCGTATTTACGACCTCTTAACTCAAGCCTGTTTACAATAGCTCCAACAATTTTCCCCCCCACAGTTACTATATTTTCGATACTGGATTCCAGCGCCTGCCTTTGAGTAACTCCAACACTTGTAACGAGTAAAATCCCATCCACAAATCTTGCAACAAGCCGTGAGTCTGCGAAACCCGCGATCGGCGCTGAATCAATGATGACATAATCGTATTGTTCATTCAGACGCTCAATCAGCTCCTTCATTTTTTTTGACCCAAGAAGCTCAGCAGGATTTGGCGGAAGTTGACCCGTGAGAATTATATCCAGACTGTTTACATCCGTATGATGAATTACACCCGAAAGTTCCATTTTACCGACAAGATAAGTGCTCAGTCCAAATGCATTGCCGTTACTCGAGAAAATTTTATGCAGCCTCGGCCTTCTCAAGTCCGCGTCTATCAGAACTACCCTATGTCCGGCCTGGGTAAGTGAAATTGCGAGATTGGAAGCACATGTGGTTTTTCCTTCAATGGGTTGAGAACTGGTAACCATGAGGGATGTCGGATTATTGTCGGCAGACGAGTACAGAATAGAGGTTCTAATAACCCTGAAGGATTCAGATATCAGGGACTTTGGATCTGTATAAGAGAGCTTCTCAAGATCTTGCAGTTCTATTCCATCTAAGAGTGGAACGACACCTAAAACCGGAAGAGCAAATCTTCTTTTAAACTCTTCCTCGTCTTTTATAGTGTTATCAAAATGCTCGAAGATAAATGCCAGAAAAACACCTATCATAAGACCCATCAGGGTTGCAAGGAGCACATTAAATCTTATATTTGGCTTATAAGGAACAAGTGGAACAGATGCATAATCCACAACCTGTATGTTAGTTGCCTTGATCCCGGATGTTACTTCAGTCTCTTTAAGCCTTTGAAGAAGATTCTGGTAGATGGACTTGTTTGTGTCTACCTCCCTTTCAAGAATCTTATACTGGATGGCTTTGTCATTTAGTTGGGCAGTCTGATTTTTCTGGTCAGTGGTTCTTTTCCTGATAATGTCTTCTTTTCTTACTGCTCCCTGGTAATCCTTCTTTATGCTTTCGGCGATTGCATCCGTCCGCGCCGTGATATCGCTACGAATTCTGCCAAGCTGTGCGCTTAATTGCTTTATCTCGGGATAGTTTTGTCCATAAATAACCGCCAGATTGTCGTGCTCGGAGTTTAGCTTTGTATACTCCTCATTTAATGCCTGGATCGAAGGATCACTCATCACCTGTGGTAAATATTCATAATTCCCGTCTTGAACCTCTTTATATAATGCCTCCTTCGAGAGTCTCTCTGATTCGGCCTCGGATAGGGTTTCATTGAGTTCTGCAAGCTGCTTGTATATGATGTTAAGGTTTTCATCTAAAGAGACAATGCCCGCGCTTTTTGCAAAGGCGCTAAGCTCTTCTTCAGCTCTTTCGAGTTTTGCCTTTACCTGTTCGAGCTGCTTTTCAAGAAACCCCCTTGCCGCTTTTGTCGCATCCAGTCGCCTGTCGAGGACCCATTCTATGAATTTATCTACAAGGGTGTTAACTGCATTTGCCGAAAGCTCCGGATCGGCACTCTCAAAGCTAACATCAAGCAGCCTGGATCTTCTATCCGGTGTTACCTCAACCCTATTTATAAAGGAGCTGATTAACCCTTCTTCTCCAGCAAGCTTCTTTTTTTTGGTCTCTCCACGGTCTGATCCCTTCTTTCTTGTAATAATTCCAGCAACTGCATTTTTGATAGAGGGTAAAAGTCCCTTTTTTGACTTCTCTCCTGTTGCGAATTCAGGATGTGAACCGAGCGCCAGACTACTGACAACCTCTTTAGCCAGAGATTTGCTCTTGATGAGCTGATACTGCGTTTCATAGAACTCCCTTTGCATCGCGTCAACATTTATTACTTCTTCGAATGTCGTAATCCTGGGATTTTCAGGGGCTATCTCTATCGTGGCCTCGGACTTATATACGGGTGTCTTTACTAAGGATAATATCGTCACAGTTACAATCGAGAAAACAAGGCAGGATATTACTACCCATTTTCTTCTCAGAATAACATCTAAATAATCCCTGAGGTCAAGTTTATCCTCGATATAGGAATCGTATTCTCTTATGACCTCAGTGGATAAGGAATGATCATCTCTTTCCTTTAAACCCCTGCTTTTGTATTCCTCGATTCCTCTATTTTCTTCCTCTCCCAACTTTGCAACTCCGTAAGTTTATCTTATATCTCTATAGCGCTCAGGGGGTTCATAACCCACTCCCACAAGACCAAATCCAAGACTAAGGCGAAGTCCATAAATAAGTCTCTTAAATCCGCTTGAAGCAATCACGATGGCATCTCTATCATTTACTTTAGGGTCTTCAGCCGCTCCATCTCGAATTTGATCCAAATCCAACTTTACGAGTTCTCTTTCTCCGCTTCCCAGGTAACGAATCAAGGTGACATCACTGCTATTTGCATAGCTTGTGAGCCCACCGGCTTCGGAAATCACTTGACTAACCGTGGTAAGACCCTCTTTTATTTGTATAGAGCCCGGGCGCGTTACCGCACCCTCGACAAAAACGTTTCCAGCCTCAGGAACATAGACTACATCTCCAGGTTTTAGTGTAAGATTTGTTTCTTCGGCGGCATCGCCCTTTTGAAGAAGCTCGTCGAGATCAACCATGTAAGCCTGTTTTCCCCCATCTTCTTCACTTCTTGTGATATAGACTGTCCTTCCTGCTTGCTCACTCAACCCCCTTGCGGCAGCCAGAGCATCGATAAGAGTTAGTTTTCCCACAAGTTCATAATTTCCCGGTTCTCTTACATAACCAACCACTGAAACGAGCTTACTCTTATTCTCCTTAACAAAGACAACTACATGAGGATCATTGAGATATTGACCTTCCTTTAGAAGACTCTCGATCCTTTGCTCAGCTTCTCTTGCAGTGAGCCCATCCACGTCAACACCGCCCAAAAGGGGAAGAGTGATCTGCCCTCTTGAGCTTACGCGTGCTGTGGTTGTTAGCTTGTCAGACTCAAATGTCTTAATTTCTAACAAATCTGCAGGTCCTATAAGGTAATCGGCAGGGGATACGGGAGAGGTGGCCCCTTGTTCCAGAAGCTTAGAATTAAGCTCACTCATTTCCTGGGAGGACTCTATGTTAATTTTATTAAACGAATTCACCGGTGGGTTGTTGCTGAGTGAGCAACCGTATGTAAAAATCAGGAATATGAAAGAAGTAATTATTGAACATATGTTCATGGCTTTAGGCCCATAACTAAAACTTCTCGACGAGAAATTGGAATTAATTATTCAATTTCGCTTGCTATTAGATCTCCACCACCACCGCCACCATTATCAGATGTAGTGGCTGCGACGATAGGGCCAACGATTGCTGCCGTTATCACAGTACCAACTACTCCAATTGTAGCACCTGTTGATAAACCATCTGTACCATCAGCATTCAAGTCGTCATCTGATGGATTGTTCTTATCAGTTGCATCAGCAAGTTCCCCTTCACTTTCATCAATAACTGCCTGTGCCAAAAGAAACCTCTCACCAGCTTTTATTGTCCTAGGTCCCTGGGGAGTTAGTACTTCTAATGTTCCCTCACTAAGCTCCAGGATAGTATCAGTTTCGGTTACCACAATTCTCCCTTCTATTATAGATTCGTTTGCTCTAACTATTTCTGGAGAAAAAATAACGCCATCTTTTGTATTAAATGAAACAATCGTTTTATGAGGTTGAATTCGAAAGTTTATAATCCCTTTTTCAATTTGAAAGATAACTTTATTACCCTCGTCAAATGCTTCAAGTATGGTCCCCTTTTCAGCAACCAATGTTCCACCATTGATCCTTATGAGAGCTTTATGGTCATAAGTCATTTTATTGCCGGAGACTAAGGGATAGATTTCTGGTTTGCTAGGAGACGTAAAAATCGCAACCTTCCCTAAAATTGTAGCTGCATGCAGAGGAGCGTTTATTAAAAGAAGCGTTAAAACAACTAAAAGCAGCGCTAAAACAAATGGGAATTTTTTTGATACTGTCATAACACTACACCTCCTTATCGAATTGATTTTTAACCCCACCTTTCATCCTACGCCTAATCAATCTAAGAAACAATCGGTATAAACCTGAGAAATATAGGGGAAAAACCTGATATGGAGGGATAATAGACCTGATCTTGGCTCTTGTGATATTAGTCGAGCTCCACCAATCCCACCCGAATTGCATAACGCACCAGGCCCGCAATATCGTGGATTTCCAGCCGTTCCATTAACTGCATACGATGCGTCTCAACCGTCTTCACGCTGATTTTCAACGTGCAGGCGATCTTCTTTGTCGAGTATCCTTCGGAAATCAATTGCAAAACTTCGCGCTGGCGTAACGTCAATAGTTCGAGTGATGTGGTCTCGCCGGCAGCGCACCGAATGTAACCCCTGACGACATGTTTCGACACGATCGGGCTGAGATACGTCTCACCACGGGCAACGGTCCTGATTGCGATTTCCAGTTCAGCAGTGTCGGCGCCTTTTAATATGTAGCCTTTCGCACCGGCGCGCAGCGCTTGCAGTATGTATCCCTCATTTATATGCATGGAAAGGATAAGCACGCGTACAAGAGGAAATTCCTTTGATATGCGTACCGACGCCTCCAAACCATTCAACCCCGGCATCGAAATGTCCATTAAAACCACATCGGGGCGAAGCTTTCTAACAAATCTCAGAGCCTCACGACCATCACTTGCTTCCGCAATGACCTCTATCCCTGCAATATTATTTCGCAGGGAGCAAATACCAGCGCGTACCAGTGTATGGTCATCTGCAAGTAAAACGCGAATGGGCTTCATAATAAAATTCGTTACTCCAAGGACTGCGTTGGATAACCAGCCCCATCTATCCTTACATGGGCTTTCATAAATATTGAAGAACGATTATCCTATTTTTTAACCTCTCGAGGGGTTCTATCTTTCATATGTCTGGCAGCCATAAATCTAAAAAAACCGGTAATGAATAAGTTCATTAAAAAGGAATAGCCTATTTATCATTTTTTTAAATAACTTCATAACTACCCCTCAAAGTTAGCTAAACCTGTTCAGAATCTTTAGTTTCGAGTTGCTGCGAGTTGAATCCATCATCTGTTACTTTTACACTTAATCAATCCAAGGAACAATCGGTATAAAACTGAGAAATATGGGGGAAAAACCTGAGATGGGAGGGAAAAAAGGCCTTACTTCCCTTATCTTTAGCGCTTGTGCTATTGGTCGGGCTCCACCAATCCCACCCGAATCGCATAACGTACCAGACCTGCAATATCGTGGATGTCCAGCCGTTCCATTAACTGTATGCGATGCGTCTCGACCGTTTTCACACTGATTCCCAAAGTGCGGGCGATCCCCTTCGTAGAGTACCCTTCGGAAATCAGTTGCAAAACTTCGCGCTGGCGTGCCGTCAATAGTTCGACCGATTTAGTGGCGCCACCAATGCACTGAATGTAATCCGCGACGACATGTTTCGACACGATCGGGCTGAGATACGTCTCACCACGGGCAACGGTCCTGATTGCGATTTCCAGTTCAGCAGTGTCGGCGCCTTTTAATATGTAGCCTTTCGCACCGGCGCGCAGCGCTTGCAGTATGTATTCTTCATTTAAATGCATGGAAAGAATGATCACGCGTACAAGAGGAAATTCCTTTGATATGCGTACCGACGCCTCCAAACCATTTAACCCCGGCATCGCAATGTCCATTAAAACCACATCCGGGCTATGCGCTCTAACCAAGCGCAGCGCTTCACGACCATCACTTGCTTCCGCAATGACTTCTATCCCTGCAATATTATTTAGCAGGGAGCGAATACCAGCGCGTACCAGTGTATGGTCATCTGCAAGTAAAATGCGAATGGGCTTCATTTTAAGTCTTTCCTTTTCTAGTTTCCTTGGGCAAGGATGAGGTTATGGGAAGACGGGCACTAATTGTAGTCCCTTTGGTTGGCGTGGATTTAATCTTCATCTCGCCACCGACCAGCAGAGTGCGTTCTTGCATTCCCAGTAACCCAAAACCCACACCGCGCATAGCACGTTTCTTTACGGCGCGTAGACTAAAACCAACTCCGTCATCATGGATGACCAGTTCCAGTACCTTATCATGCTGCCGTAATTCAATTTGTACATTTTTTGCCCGCGCGTGGCGTACTATATTGGTCAGGGCTTCTTGGATGATGCGAAAACACACGGTCTCAAGGTACGCGGGCAAGCGCATCTGTGGAGGATCAACGACCAATTTCGCAGCAAGTCCTGCTCGCTGACTGTGGCGATTTAGATACCATCGCAGCGTAGCCACTAGCCCAAGATCGTCTAGCATGGAAGGCCGCAAATCTAGGGAAAGATTCCGTACCTGATCGAGAGCTCTGTCAATAATGAGAACGCTTTCTTCCAGGCGAGACTTGTATCGGAGGTCCTTGCCCAACCCCTGCATCGCCTGCAAATTGATCTTCACGGCCGTGAGGACCTGGCCAATTTCATCGTGCAATTCATGCGCAATGTGGTGGCGCTCGGTCTCTTGTATGTCCATCAGGTTACGGGAAAGGCTCCGCAGTCGACTGGAATACTGCTTCATTTTCTTCTCTGCCTGCATGCGGTCGGAGACGTCCTCACAAACAATAAGGACAACTTTATTACCATCGGCATCCGCCACGGCACGAGCAGTCTCTCTTACCCATAAAACGCTCTCATCCTTCTTAACCTTGCGAATAATGCATCGATAGTTCTTTCCAGGATTCTTTAAACACTTGGTGAGCATCTGTCTTATTGCTCTTCTGTCATTTGGGTGAAAAACCACGCGCATCGAATGCCCAATTAACTCTTCGACGGTGTAACCAAGTTGTTCTGCTCCAAACTGGTTTACGGAAAGAATCTTCCCTTCTCCATTCACAGTGAAATACATGGCCGGATTTTCTTCGTACAAAACACGATACCGTTCTTTACTATCGCGCAACACCTCTGCCTGCCGCGCATTATTTATCGCTACCTCGATCTGCTTTGCCACAATTTCTAACAATCTTAATTCTTCTTCATCAAAGGCACTCTTTTGCAAAGAATTTACATTTATGCATCCCACGCTCTTACCTTCAAAGTGAATAGGCATAGAGACATAGCTCTTTGTTCCTATATCCCTTCCAGCACGACCAATAATTGTATCTTGGTCTATATCGGCACAATACCTGGGCTTTCCCCCTATGATTGTTTTCCAGGTAAAGTCCTTCGGATAGGGGATTCTTCTTATCCGGTCAACATTGCGATCAGTATAGCCTCTATAAGCCATTAGAACCGCTTCGACACCTCTTAGATCGCCGATGTCTTCTCGTTCGACCAAGTAAAGTGAAACGTTGTCTGCCCTATCTATATTTTTACTCATTGATTCTACTGCATTTTCCAATACTTCTTGGAGATTAATTGACTGATGGACACTTTTAGCCACAGCGGAAATAATTTCTTCATAACGCTTCTTCTTCGTTAATTCTCTATAAAGGTTTGCCTTAGCTATTGAGATGGCAATCTGAGTACCAAGGCTAGAAAGCAAATTCACTTCTCTCTCATCAAACTTCCGTTCCTTATAGCTTAAGAACCAAATAACACCTATGCTCTTCCCATTTTGTAATATAGGTATCCCTAAAATACTGTGGTGACCTAAGTCTCTACCAGCAGGACCTATATCGGGGTCCTTTTGAACATCCTCAATATTTGTTACCAAACCAGTATTAATAAGCTTCCATGTAATTCCTCTAGGGTATGGTATTCTAGAAGCCCTTTTTAGATAATCCTCTGGAACATTTCTATAGGCCTGAATTACAGCTTCATTTGTATTTTCATCCACTAAATAAATCATCGCCATATCCACATTTTCTAATTCAGTAACCGAATCTAAGGCAATGCTGTAGATCTCCTGCAGGTCAAGGGACTTATGCACGGCTTGATTGATAGTATTTATTATTCCTAAGTCTCTACTTCTCTTATCTAAATCCTCATATAATCCTCTTAGCTCTTCTGTCTGTTTTTGTGATTTTTCATACAGCGATGCCTGCACTATCGCTATCCCAATCTGACTTCCTATAGCATTGAGGAGATTCATATCTCGGGAACTAAGCTCCAATACTCTTCGACTTGCAAAAATTACTACTCCTGTTGCTCTGTCCTCCTGCTTTATAGGAACTGCCACCACAGCATGGTGACCCAATACCCTTCCTGCAGCCCCAAGGTCCGGGTCTTCTTGAGCATCCTCAATAAAGGTAAATTCCCCCGAGTTGATAAACATCCATGTTATACCCTTAGGATAGGGTATCCTCCCTGCTCTACTTACAAAGTCGTCTGTGAGTCCCCTGTGTGCCTGAAGCACTGCCTCATTTATATCCTCATCCACAAGATAAATCGCTATAAGATCAAAGGCTGTTATTCCCACTACCTTATCCAGAGCAATATTCAATACTTCTTTAAGGTCTAAAGACTTATGAACTGAGGTAGCTATTAGATTTAGAGCTGATAAATCTTCATTTATTAACTCTAAGTCTTTAGTCTTTTTTGCCTTAGCCACTGCTAAGGCAATCTGGGTACCAATGGAAGTAAAAAACTCGATTTCCCTTCTACCAAACTTATTCCTTTTATTGCTATGAAAATGAAAAACACCAATCGTTCTTTCTCCTATCTTTATAGGCACTGACAAAAAGCTCTTAAATCCAGATTCCTTACCGACAGGACCAACGTATGGATCAGTTGATACATCTTGAACAACATAGACCACACCCGAATTAATAACCCTCCATGTCACACCCCTAAGATATGGTATCCTCCCTGCTTTCTCTAAATATTGATCAGGGTATCCTCTATAGGCCTCAAGTATCGCTTCATTTGTAGCTTCATCAACCAAATATATCCCTACGATATCTATATCCGTTAGTTCCATAACCTTGTCTATAGCGATATTTAAAACCTCTTTGAGGTCTGATGACTTATGAACCGCTTCCATAATAGTATTTAATATCCTCAGATCCTCTCCTCCCACGAAGTTGCGCTCGGCAACATCACGAAAGCTCCACACGCTTCCAACTGTTGTTTCTCCAATCCGTTGGGGTTTAGAGTAACGTTCGAAGGTTCTTCCATCCTTTAATTCAACGGTCTCGCAGCTCTCCCCATCCGGTTGGGAATACGATTCTCTCATCTTTATGAGAAAGCCTTCAGGATTTTTTAGTTGATCTAGGACGAACTCCAGTGCTCGGTTATTATCACGCAATGTTATTATCGATGCAGGGATTCGCCACATCTCTACAAATTTTCGATTAAAGCTTACTATCTTTCCTTCTCTGTCAACTACAAGAATCCCGTCGGTGGTTGAGTCAAGCGTTGCAAGTTGGAAAGAAAGGGATCTCTCAAGTTCTTCCACCGCTCGCTTGCGCTCTGAAGACTCCAAGGCCAGAGAAGCGATATCGGCTATCGAGACTGCAAAATTCTGTTCTTCGGCTGTCCACCTTCTCATCTTTCCAGTATGCTCATGACAAACGATGCCAACAATTTTCCCATGATGTCGAATAGGGACATCCATCAGTGAAGTGATTCTAAAGGGTTTTAAATATCCCCCCATACATTCACTAGTGCGGCAATCGGTGCAGGTATTATTTACCGATAGGATGCGGCCCTCTTCTAAGGCCTGAAAAAATCCGGGATAATCTCTGGATTTAAGCCTTAATCCTTTTTCATGAGTATCTTCGCTCATTTTGTATAAGTCTTTACAGACGATTTCTGAATGATCTTCATTAAAAAGGCATACGCTTACCCGCTCAATACCTAAAGTATTTGAATCTACCTCCGTTATAATTTTCAATGATGAGTCCAATTCGGAGTTATTTATTTTGGCTAATTCCAAAAGTGTCGTTTGATATTTAATGAATTGTTCCTTTGTCATATATCCATGTTTCATCTTGTACACATTAAAATAGGCATCAAAATAGCCTCTTAAAAAACCAAAAAGGAAATGAATAATAGTTTTTTACAAATGCCTCTAGTACAAAAGTAGGGTAGAAAGAGAAAGTGAAAGACTCTTCGCTGGGGTTCTTTATATGATTAGGTTGGTAGGAAAGAAATCTATCCCGTATTTCTGGAATGTGTAAAAAATCGTTATGAGAGCTCCCCTTAAGAAAAACAAGAAAAACTGCACTTACTGTGGGAAGCAAACAATAATATCTATGTTGAATAACTCTCTCCACCTATCCTTAAGCACCTATTACTGCTTTGATCATATTATAAATCCTTTCAGATAAAAAAATCAATACCCATCTGATACTTATCTTATAATCGTATTTATGAATTGATGTCCTTGGTGTTGTGAGAAGTTAAATGCAGTGTTAAGTAAATAACCCAGTGGCCAAGCAAAGCGGCATTGAAAAATTAAAAACTAAATGCTTCCGGGATGCATATAATCATATACTACACTCTCAGTTTTTTTATCTGGATTGACACTGAAATTCTCAAATTTATACCGCACAAGGGGCAACCTGTTTTAATCCCCGTGGGAAAACCACGGGGTATTCAACAGGTGATTTAATAAAGGATTTTTCCTATTGAGGGTGGTTACATATAGATTGTAAAAATCAAAAATTTCGTTTGATTCATTAACTATTCTATGGAAAAAAGAGTGGCCAATCAAGAAGTCCCCGTTGCAGTTTATCATTTATTCCATAAAAATTGCGCTTTATACACTTTCAAGCTCGCCTTACGGCATACTTGATTCGCCGTTCGGGAGTTCAAATCCCAAGTCGAGTCGGAATATTTTTTAACTGACGAGATTATCATAGTTTTTTACCAATGTTATCCCTAAGTGCCTAACACTTTTTCAACCGTCTGTCGTATCTCTTCCAGTTTGAAGGGCTTCCTCATCAAGGAAAAGGCACCCTCTGCCATTAACCTATCCACAGTCTCCTCATCTGGCGTACCACTGATGATTATTATCAGGGAACCAGGAACCAAAAACCTAATCTCTCGAAATAGTTCGATTATGTTCTTCCCGTAAATTGTCAAGTCTAGATAAATTATGTCATAATGACTTTTCTTAAGGAGCGCTAACGCAGATTCGCCGCTATGGGCGATGTCGACGCTGTGACCGGAGGATACCAACGCTTCCTTTATAAGATTAGAAATAAATACTTCATCATCCACAACAAGAATATTCCCTTTCCTCCTCGTTTTTCCGCCGGTATCGAAATTTGCTTGATCTGACGGATTCATTTCATCAGAGATTCGTTGAATATTCGGAAGCCTAATAGTAAATGTTGTTCCCTTTCCAATCTCCTATATCACGAGCTTAAACCTTAATAGGCGACCAACCCTTTAACGAAGAATATTAAAGGTGGCGAATAAATCTAATAAATCATAAGAGGAGTGTTTTCTAAACTTAATCTACTTTCCTCGATCATCCGCGCCAATAGACCCTTCGCTAGACGTCATCTTGTTCCTTTTACTCACCCCATAAATCCCTGCCAAAGTACTCTTCTTAAGTTGGGACTTGTAAATATTTTCAAAATTGCATTCGTATGCCAGTCAAATTTTCCGTTCTGTGCTATATACGAAAGAAGGCCATCCTGTTCTGCTGCAACAAACAGTTCATCCAAAGACTTGTCATTCAATTTCGAATAAAACCTATGAAGATATTCTCCAATAATAATTTCTTTTCCTAGGATCTTTCTCCATTTCATCTCATATTCGGAAAGATTTTGTGCTTTAAAGAATCCGTTTTTGAAAGCTTTCCTTATCACTTCTGACGCTAATTCTGCGCTTATAAGACCATAGTAAATTCCCCCGCCAGTTGTTGTTTTGATCTGTCCGGCTGCTTCACCTATAACAATAATCCTATCGGAGTAGCTACGTGGGATAGTTCCATAAGCTATACCTCTTCTTTTAACTCCATTTATTTCTGAGCAAATCTCACTATACTTTCCAATTTCAGATAAGACGCTGTTTAAACCATCCATACCATGACCCTCGGTCATAACACCAACTCTAGTTCTACCTTCTGTAAGTGGTATCGCCCATCCAAAAAAACCAGTCGAATATTTCCCTCCCCAATAAATTCTTAAGCGCTCTATATCTTCGGTTAAGATTTCTAACTGAAGACCTTTGATTATTTTTTTGGGGCGACCCAGTCCAAGTGTGGTTTGAAGAGTATACTTAACTCCTGTGGCAATTACTCCAACATCTGCAAATACCTTGCGTTGGCCTTGTTCTGATTTGACGATAGCCTCTACATAGTTATCACTTACCGAAAGAGAAGAAACTCTTGTACTTAGCCAAATTTCTGCACCGTTTGCGATTGAAATTTCAGCTAACTCTTTATCAAAAACATGTCTATCAACAACTACTACTGCCTCTTCCGGATGAACATAAGAAATACAACCTCCGCCTGGAGAGAATAAATCTGCCTCTTTTAATCTACCTACAATTGCTTGCCGAGGTAAATCGTATCTGGAAAAAGCCTCTTTGCTCATAACGCCTGAGCAAACAACATCTTTACCGATCTCTGAATTTTGGTCAAATAAAGCAACACTAAACCCAGTTTCGGCCAGAATAGACGCAATTAAAAGACCACTGGGACCACCTCCTACGACGATTACATCGAACCATATTCCCTTTTTTATTTGTATGCTTATTTTCCTCGATGAAAATTTCTATTCTAAGGCGATAAATTGTGAGAAAGATTATAATAAATTGCGAAACAAATCAAGTAAATAGGGGTCAAATCTTTTGTTGACAAATTATTATTTTGCCATACTCTTCTAATTATGTCTCGACCCTTGCGAATCCAGTTCCCAGGAGCCTTCTATCACGTCATGAATCGTGGAATATCACGAAGGAAGATATTTCTGGG
>DASWID010000049.1 GCA_036397855.1 Thermodesulfobacteriota bacterium
GAAACCTCAATCGAAAAGATCCTATTCCTGACAATGTCCTTATTAGGCTCATCAGCGGTCTATCTTATAATATCAAAACTTTTAAAGATAGACGAGGTTGACCAACTCATAGGTCTCTTAAGAAGGAAATCCATAATCAAAGGATAAAAGCTGCCTGGCATCATTGTTTTGTTGATTTTTGTAGTAAGTTCCTAAGAAATTAAACTGTGTAATAGTACACAATACAAACTGTGGAATTTTAAACACTGGAAAAGAACTTATTGATTTTATAACATTTTCGGATATTCTAACCTGGTAAAGTTCTTAACTTTAATTGTTGAGTGAGCAATCGGCATAAAAATTGCTATGTTTTAGGTGAGAGGAGTGGATGTATTAATCTAATTTAGATTTTGCCAAGTCGTTAATCCAAATTTCTCATGTCTAATATAAAAGGAGAATTTAGTTGAGAAAAAGAATTTTGGTCACAGGCGGCGCCGGGTTCATTGGATCCCATCTCTGTGAACGCCTGTTGAACGAAGGAAACGAGGTACTGTGTGTTGATAACTTCTTCACTGGCACCAAGGACAACATCAATCACCTCACGAGAAACCCCTACTTCGAATTCATAAGGCACGACATTTGCTTCCCATTATACGTCGAGGTCGATGAGATATACAACCTTGCCTGCCCAGCGTCTCCGATTCACTATCAATTCGATCCGGTTCAAACCACAAAGGCAAATGTACTGGGGGCAATAAACATGCTAGGCCTGGCTAAAAGGTTAAAAATAAGGATCTTTCAAGCCTCAACAAGCGAAGTATATGGTAACCCTACTATTCATCCTCAGCCAGAAACCTATTGGGGTAATGTGAATACAATAGGTCCAAGGGCATGCTATGACGAGGGGAAGAGATGTGCCGAGACCCTATTTTTCGATTACCATCGCCAGCACAAATTGGATATCAAGGTTGCAAGAATATTTAATACTTACGGCCCGAGAATGCATCCAAACGACGGTCGGGTTGTGAGCAACTTCATACTCCAGGCCCTCCGGGGGCATGACATAACTGTCTATGGAGATGGAGTGCAAACACGGTCCTTCTGTTACATTGATGATATGATTGAGGGAATCTATCGATACATGAGTGTTACAAACGGTTTTGTAGGACCCGTAAATCTAGGAAATCCATCCGAGGTCACGATCCTCGATCTTGCCAAAATAATCATTGATCTCACAGGATCAAGATCCAAAATTGTTTTCAAACAATTACCCCAGGATGACCCGGAGAGGAGGATGCCCGATATCTCTCTGGCAAAATCAAGACTGGGTTGGAAGCCGGAGGTAGATTTAAAAACCGGCCTGATGAAAACAGTAGAGTATTTCGCGGAGAAAATAAAGAATTAAATTATGAAAACATCCCAAATCAATGATCTCTCAATGAAGACCTTACCTGTTATTAGCACTTTTATGACACTTAACTTGTTAAGCTCAAGTTAAAATCAAAATCATAAGCTATAGGAGGAATTGGATTCCACATGAATTACAGTACCGGCACGGCCTCGCGCATTGAGTTATTTTCAACTGTACCTGAATTTCGGCGCCCAACTGTAAGGGGCAAATTTCTATATGTTGGTGATGAGAAATTCTACGTCCGGGGCGTCACATATGGCACATTCCGTCCAGATGCAGATGGGTATCAATACCCGGACCCTCAGACCGTCGATAAAGATTTCGCAAGGATGGTAGAAAATGGAATCAATTCAGTTCGCACTTATACCGCGCCTCCAACATGGTTTCTGGACAAGGCGCAGAAACATGGACTATATGTGATGGTGGGTCTTTGGTGGGAACAATTTGTAACGTTTCTGGACGACAAAACACTGACCCTATCAATTGAAAAAAGGATTCGAGAATGGATACGGTCTTATGCAGGTCATCCAGCAGTGCTGTGTTATGCGATTGGAAACGAGATCCCTTCCTCAATTGTGCGCTATCATGGCCATCGAATGATCGAGAGGTTTATTGAGAGACTGTATCGGATTGCGAAATCTGAAGATCCTGACGGGCTTGTCACCTACGTAAATTATCCAACGACTGAATACCTCCAACTCCCATTCATTGATATCGCCTGTTTCAATATATATTTAGAATCAAAAGATAGACTTGAAGCTTACCTTTCCAAATTGCAAAACCTAGCTAGCGACAAACCACTCGTAATGGGTGAAATCGGACTCGACAGTCGTAGAAATGATGAAGACTCACAGGCCCATTCACTAGACTGGCAAATTCACACCGTATTTGAATCAGGTTGTGCCGGAGCTTTTGTATTCGCATGGACAGATGAATGGCACTGCGGAGGTTGTGACATAGAAGACTGGGATTTCGGACTGACAAGCCGAAAGCGTCTACCGAAAGCTGCTCTAAGAACCGTCCGAAAAGCTTATTCAGAGGTACCTTTTGGGAGCATGAGACGCTGGCCCAAAATTTCAGTGGTTGTATGCACCTTCAATGGAAGTAAAACGATAAGCAAGAATTTAGAATCGTTATCAAAATTACGATACCCGAACTACGAAGTAATAATAGTAAACGATGGCTCTAATGATATAACTGAAGCAATAGTAAAAGAATATATGTACAAATATGGTTTTAGATTAATCACAACAGAAAACAGGGGGCTAAGTAATGCGCGTAACACCGGCTTGGAATCTGCAACAGGTGAAATAATAGCTTATGTTGACGATGATGCTTATCCTGACCCGAACTGGCTAAGCTATCTTGCAAATGAATTCAGAAAAACTAGCCACGTCGGAATCGGCGGACCTAATATAACGGCTGAGAATGATGGGCCAATTGCTGAGTGCGTATCAATCTCACCCGGAAATCCCGTGCATGTACTGATATCAGATACCGAAGCTGAGCATATTGCAGGTTGCAATATGGCATTTCGCAAATCAGCGCTTATAGAGATAGGAGGGTTCGACCCCCAGTTCAAGATTGCAGGCGACGATGTAGATGTTTGCTGGATGTTGCAGAAGCACGGTTACACACTGGGATTCAGTCCCGCGGCAATGGTCTGGCATAGCCGGCGTAGTTCTTTTAAATCATACTTAAAACAGCAATCAAACTACGGCAGGGCCGAGTCACAACTAGAGAAAAAATGGCCGGAAAAATATAATACTGCCGGTCATATTAGCTGGTCCGGGCGTATATATGGAAATGGATTCTGCAACAAAATAAATTTATTCGGCACAAGAATCTACCAGGGTATTTGGGGAGCCGCGCCATTTCAATCGATATACCAACCTTCAAATGGAATGTTTAGCTCATTACTCCTCATGCCAGAATGGTATCTTATTGTCGCCGGTCTTCTGTTGCTGTCCCTAATCGGATTTTTTTGGTCTCCCCTCCTGTACTCATTACCCCTTCTCGGAGTGGTGCTATTAGCACCCGTAATTCGCGCCATTCTCAGCGCAAACCAGGCCAGATTTGGAGGGCTATCAAACTCGTCAATCAAGCTACTTAGACTACGTACTTTCACTGTCATTCTACATATACTTCAGCCTATTGCCAGATTATATGGAAGGGTTAGTTCTGGCCTGACCCCGTGGCGGAGGCGAGGCTTATGCAAACTCTTTTTACCTTGGGCGCGCAAATGCACTATTTGGAGCGAAAAATGGATTGCTCCCGAAAAAAGACTAGAATCGATCGAGAAGGCTCTCAAGAATACAGGTTCGATTGTGCGGCGAGGCGGAAATTTTGATCGATGGGATTTAGAAGTGCGTGGCGGATTATTTGGTTCTCTCAGAATTCTGATGGGAATTGAGGAACACGGCGGTGGTAAACAGATGGTACATCTACGCTCTTGGCCGAAGGTATCTGCGTTTGGTATCGGATTAACCATCATCTTAGCCCTTCTTGCTGGACTAGCGGCATTCGATCAGTCCTGGTATGCATACTTGTTTCTCGGAACTCTATCTGCGCTTGCAGTCATTCGTTCAATCGGCGACTGCGCTGCCGCTACGGGATCTTACTTAAAGGCTATTGAGCAATTCTTTCAGGAATCACCGTCCTAGATGATGAAACCCAATTACTCTGATACTAAAATTTTAAGAAAACTACTGAATGAGGCAAGACCCTTCCACACACATTTATTCCTAATATTGTTATTAGGTCTACTGGCAACACCGCTCACACTCCTCACGCCTATTCCTCTCAAGATTGCTGTTGATAACATATACGGATCAAACCAGTTACCAGAATTATTTAGTTCTGTAATTCCCCATTGGTTTATCAACTCTAAGCTAGGTATGCTTGGCTTTACCGCAATTATACAAGTCTTAATCATATCATTCGTACAACTCCAATCGCTTGGAAATCAATTGTTGAAGACAAGTGTAGGTGAAAAGCTAACCCTCAATTTCAGGGCAAGGCTTTTCCGTCATGTTCAGAGGTTATCACTCAATTATCACGACTCAAAGGGAACCGCTGATTCTATTTATCGAATTCAGTATGACGCCCCATCCATTCAATGGGTTATCATATATGGTTTCATTCCTTTCATATCTTCGATAGTCATGTTCGTAGCAATGATTTGCGTTATCATCAGAATCGATGCACAGCTTGCCCTAGTCGCTCTGACGATCTCGCCATTTCTATTTATATTTTCGAGAACCTATACTTCCCGCATGCGAGGCAGGTATAAGGATGCAAAAATACTTGAAAGCACTGCTCTAAAAGTAGTTCAAGAAGTATTAACTTCGGTTCGCCTGGTAAAGGCATTCGGGAAAGAGGAATATGAGCAGGAGAGATTCCTGGATCATTCGAAAAGGGGTATGGTGACAAGAATTTGGCTATCGTTTGCAGAAGGGGGATTTGGTCTACTCGTAAACATAACAACAGGAGTTGGCTCAGCCCTTGTTCTTTTTATCGGTTTTAAAAATGTATTTTCCGGTACGCTAACCCTGGGCGAACTTCTAATGGTGTTGGCATACCTCGCGCAGCTTTATGAACCGTTAAAGACCATTAGTAACAAAACAGCGACAATACAGTCATCGATAGCAAGCGCACAACGCTCTTTTGAATTACTCGATGAACTACCTGAAGTTCTAGAAAGGCCTAATGCTAGAACAGTTAAGAGAGCTTTAGGCTCAATAAGTTTTGAAAATGTTTCTTTCTCCTATAACAGGTCTAATACTGTTCTTTCCGATGTATCTTTTAACATTAAACCGGGAACAAGAGTAGGATTTATTGGTAGAACCGGGGCCGGTAAAACAACTATCATCAGTCTCTTAACAAGGTTTTACGACCCCAATTTGGGCTTTATAAAATTGGATGGTATTGATATGAGGGATTATAAGATTTCAGACCTTAGAAATCAATTTGCAATTGTTCTTCAAGAATCAGTTTTATTTTCGACGACCATTGCTGAAAATATAAGCTATGGAAAACCGGAGGCCAAATTTCAGGAAATTGTCAATGCGGCCAAGGCTGCAAACGCCGATGAGTTCATAAATAAACTACCCGATCAATACGAAACACTAGTCGGTGAACGAGGCATGAAGCTTTCTGGGGGTGAACGTCAGCGCATAGCTTTGGCTCGAGCATTTCTGAAGGATGCGCCAATTCTCATACTTGATGAACCAACCAGTTCAGTCGATATCAAAACCGAAGCTTCGATCATCGATGCTATTAATCGTCTGATGAAAGGACGAACAACATTCATGATATCCCACCGTCCTGCTACGCTTGAATATTGTGATTTCTTTATAGTAATTGATGAAGGTAGAATTCTAACCACATCATCTGAACTACATCTAGCACTAAAGGAATTACATAGATTTACCGAGCGAGAACTTGCACGCATAAATGTTTCATCAATTTAGCAATGTGTATAATGCAAGCACCAAAAGCCCCTTACTCAAATTAAAACAAATAAAACGGAGAGGATCGGAAATATATCACCTGAATTTAACTATTAACGAATGATTGATGGAAGCCCTGAGGAGTGAAAATAACAAATTAAATATTAATATCAATTATCCACCTGCTAGACGTGGACTAATTGTCCTATGGGGTTTGATCGCCTCTTTTCCCTTTCCAGGCATGGCCTGGCATCGTCTACATTACCTCGCCGGACTTCGTCGGCTCGGCTTCGATGTCTGGTATGTTGAAGAGACAGACATACCAGTCATGAAATTTGATAACCTCTGGCGAACGCTGGATTACGAACCAAATCTGAGGTACCTCTCTGATCTAATGGAGTTAATCGGTTTTGCAGACCGCTGGATTTTCAAACCTCCCGGACAGTCTGAAATGTGTTTTGGGGCAAGGAATCTTGATGGTATGGATCAACTTTATCGAGATGCAGATATCGTTATCAACCACTCCGGTGCTCAGACTATTCGCCCCCACCACTCTAATATTAAGTGCCTCGTACATATTGAAACCGATCCTGTAGCTAGCCAAATAGATGTCGCATCTGGAAATAATTCAATTATAAATAAACTAAGCTCCCACCATTACCTCTTTTCTTACGCTACTAACATCGGAGCTCCCGATTGTAAAATCCCAGCACAGAAGTTCACATGGATACCTATGAGACCACCTGTCTGCGTTGACTGGTGGTACGCAAGTAAAAACCCTGGAAAACCACAACGACTTACTACGGTAGCAACCTGGAAACACTCAACAAAAGATAGAAGTTGGAAAGGTGAATCTTGGCACTGGAGTAAACACCACGAATTCCTTAAATTCATTAAGCTTCCAAGAAAATCTAGGTTGCCACTCGAACTAGCCATAGGCGGAATAACCAATGACGAAGTGGAAAATCTGAAGGATAATGGCTGGAAAGTCAGGGCCGCAAAAGACCTTTCTGACTTAAGCAAATACAGAAATTATATTCGGAATTCATCGGGAGAGTTCACAATAGCCAAGGAACAATACGTGGCTTCTCGAAGTGGATGGTTTAGCGATCGCAGCACCACTTACCTCGCATCTGGTCGACCTGTTATAACCCAAGATACCGGGTTTGGGAATTCGATACCAACTGGTGAAGGTCTATTCGCATTTTCTACAGAAGAGGAGGCGCTTGCTGCAATAGATGCTGTAGCTACTGACTATGAAAGGCATGCATCAGCAGCGCTCGAAATAGCTAATGAGTACTTCGAGGCCGAGCGGATATTTAAGGATATGCTGACAAATATTGGAATCCTGTAATTCACCCTTTCATAAACATTCACCGTTGAAATTTAGTAAGGATATGTAATAAAATGCCCCTGTGATTTAACCAAAATTCAATTATAGGTTAGATTATAAAGGAAAGATTGTATCAAAATGAATATACCATTCGCTCCTCTATGGTGAAAACTACCTTAAAATCAAGACAGAGGTTAGCTAAATCACGATCATCCCTAATTAAGGCTCTAAAGGGTGATGTTGGTATTGATCTCTACTGGCGCTCTGAGCTGTCTTTCCTTTCAGACTGGCCCATGGCACAAGACTCTCTAACCTTCATAATAAACTTAATAGCCAGTCTAAAACCAAAGCATATTCTTGAATTTGGATCCGGTCTCTCCACTCATGTTATGGCAGAGGCGTGCAGGTTACTTAAGTTGAGATGCAAAATTACTTCGATCGACCATGACCCAGAATTCGGAGCGGATGTAGCAAAAAGATATTTAACCATGCCGGAGGCCAGTAATAATATCAACTTTCTATTCGCACCCCTTGTGGCCCGAAGTTTTGGTGGAAAGTATTTGCCATCCTATTATATTAAGCAGGTACACGCTCAATCAATAGGAGCTGCAGATCTAGTTTTAATAGATGGACCACCAATTTATCTAGGAGGTCGCGAAGGAATATTATATCAAGCAATGGGCTTTGCCACCCCCGGTACTATAGCACTTTTAGACGATGCCAATCGCAATCAGGAAAAGCATATCATTTCCAATTGGCAAGACACGCTAGGCAACAACATTGAAATAAATCTCCTCGCGGAATTTGAGAAGGGGCTTGCTGCGGTCGTAATAAACGAACCGATCCAGAAAGACGACCTCTATAAACATAAAATAAAGTTAACTGAACTGGATATTTGCACATTAATAGGGAAAAATGTACCATTCATAATTGTCGATGATGAGATGTGCATAAGGAAGAATATAACCTCAAACCGAAAGGTTATAAATTTCACAGAAAAAAATGGTAAATACTGGAAACCATCAGACGTCCAAGAGGCAATCCAAGAGTTTGAAAATTTGCGCGGACTTGGCGCAAAGTACATTGTGTTTGTTTGGCCGTCTTTCTGGTGGTTTAAGTATTACAACGGTATCCACACGTATCTGAAATCTAAATTTCGGTGCATTATAGAAAATAATAGATTAGTAATTTTTTCCATGCAACAGGCTTAGCATCTGAATTTTTCCGGCGGTATATGAATTCCATTCAATCGGGCTCTCTTCAGATTGTACCTTGATTTTATTAAACAAATTGTGATAATATGGCGACGGGTATGAAATAGCAATAAAAATAACCGGCTAATTCATCTCATTATATCGAATTAATAAAAAATTGGGGTGCTGGAAATATTTGGCGGGGATAGATTACATTCCAAAGACCACCAATGGAAAGGATAGTTTTTTTTAAAATATCATTTCTCTCCTTCGTATTTCTTGCTTTATCTCCATTTGCAAATGGACAAGAGATAGATTCCAATAAAAATGTCACTTCAAGTCCTACTAATTTCACCCCACAACTCTATTTTAATCCCGGCACTAACATTCGAACTCCGACAGGCTCATTACAAGAAAACGCATTACCAAGTAATTTGGATAGTGATTTAAATCTCTTAAAAATTTGGCAATCACAAAAATGGGAAAAGCCAGAGGGTCTTTTACTCAGGGGAGAAACTTGGGGATTTCTTCATGTAGCTACTGATCCCGGAGCCTTTGATAATTTAATGTCCGTTGAAGGAGAAATGGCATATAGCCCGGTAGATGAATTTGATATTGAACAAGGGTTCCGAGAATACAAGCCTCAGATGTACAGATTAGGTTTAAGAGGTTCATGGTTGGGATTCGCATATGGGGCTAAATATGTGCAAGTTGAAGATGGCTTTGATAGAGTACCCGGGACACAATTGAGTAGTAATCAAGAGGGAAGGGAAATTTGGATCAACCGAACTCTAAATGTATCGAAATTTAAAACCTTTATATCGGATTACTGGGATAATGTTAATTTTAATCCAAATCGCCCAAAGGTAAGAAAAACACAGGCAGGAGCAGCGTTAGATATAGCATTTCCCTACTGGCCCGTTCTAAGCTTGTCCTACAGTCGTGGCAGTTCTTTAATTGCAACAAGGCGTGATGGATCTGTTTCCAAGAATGAATCTATCCAGTCCCTGAATTCTAGTCTCTATTACTTGATATCAAAATGGCAATTGTCGATAAATTCAAGCTATTCAATGGGTAAAGATAAAAACCAAAGAGATACGGAAAGCAAAATATTATTCTCTGAGATCAGGGGATCTTATTATCCTACTAAATCCGTGTCCATATCGCCCTCTCTAGGATTCACAAAGGAGCAATACAAGTGGACCGGAAGTGGACTTGATTACATGACACCGACCAGTTCCTTATCCCTTAACTATAGTCCTTCAAACAAGCCATTTAATATTAAGGCATATGGGCATTATTCGCGCCATACGAGTAATGATGGTTTTACAGACGCAAATACCTTCAATGGATTGGCTGAATTCGCCTGGAAGCTTGGTAAAACTCCGATTGGTGATCAAACCGTTTCATTAGAATTTGGTTATTACAATTATCTAAATTCGGTATTCTCTGAAAGCTCCTATCAAGAATACTCAGCATTCCTGGCGTACAAAATTGCTTCATTTTGAGTGATATTCTTAGATTAAAGAAGGGCTTGCTGCAAGGAACGAAAGACGTGTTTTGGAAGCAAGCCTCCGAGATAGCTCGCTGATTCTTCTTCCTCATTCTTTCATACCCGAGGACTCTCCGCTAAATGCTTACGAGGTATGAGTTTTGTCGGCGAGGCAGCCTTTGTTGTCATCCCCGAGGATTTTAATCGGGGATCCATCCCCGCCACAAACGTGCGGTCGTCTTGAATATTCGCGATATAACAGTAGAATTCTCGAAGCAAACTGCAGGAATCTTCCATTTGAAAATCATTTAAAGAATTGCAGAGCATTAAAACGTATGACACCTCTTATACGAAAATTGTGGGAATGGTGGAAGAGGGTAGCTAGGAAAATAGGAGATTTCAATGCCCGCGTTATCTTGACCCTATTTTATTTTATTTTTCTTGCACCCTTTGCCCTGGCAATACGTTTCCTTACCGACCCTCTTGCTATTAAAAATAAATCTACACCTTCATGGGGAATAAAGTCCCAAAATGAAGAATCCTTGTTGGAACAGGCGAGAAAACAGTTTTGATGCAGGATCAGGACAGGATGAAAGATACAGGATGCACGATGCAAGATTCCTGATGCATGATTCACTAGGCTGGGTTCATGATACACATCAATTTGTGTAAATTCGTGTTCATTCGTGGCTAAAAAGGAAAAGAGACGATGGATATATTAGGGATATCTTGTTATTTTCATGATGCTGCGGCAGCTCTGATTAGAGATGGAGAACTCATAGCAGCCGCCGAAGAGGAAAGGTTTACCCGTAAAAAGCATGACTATGAATTCCCACAGCATGCGATAGATTTCTGCCTGAAAGTCGGAAATATAAAATCACCGGAGTTGGATTATGTCGTATTTTTTGAAAAACCCTTCATAAAATTTGAACGCCTTCTCTTATGTTCGATGCAGACATTCCCTCGCTCTCTGAAGCTATTCAGAGAAGCTATGATTACATGGCTGGGAGATAAACTTTGGATCAGGCATCTGATCCAAAAAAGATTGAAAGTACCAGCTTCTAAAATTCTCTTTAGTGAACACCATCTTTCTCATGCGGCCAGCGCGTTTTTCTGCTCTCCCTTTGAAGAATCAGCCATTTTAACAGTCGACGGTGTGGGGGAATGGACAACTGCAACAATTGGTGTGGGAAAAGGGACTGACATCAGGATTTTAAAGGAAATTCGTTTTCCACATTCATTGGGTCTTCTTTACAGCGCCTTTACGGCTTATCTCGGTTTTGAAGTAAATGAGGGTGAATACAAGGTAATGGGGATGGCTCCCTTTGGTGAACCGAAATACGTTGATAAGGTCTACAAGCAAATCCGACTGTCAGGCGACGGAAGTTTTGAGTTGAATATGGAATATTTCCTATTCCATCAGTCTTCAGAAAAAACATACAACAGGAAATTTGAAGACCTTTTTGGACCATCCAGGAATCCTGATTCTCACTTTTTCACAGCCGCAAGTGGTTACCCTTCTTATTTCGGAGAAAAACCCACAAACTATGATGAGCTATGCCAAGAAAACCAATACTATGCGGATATTGCTTCCAGCATACAGGCAGTGACAGAAGATGTTTTGCTGAAGATGGCCAATCAGGCTTATCAAGAAACAGGCCTTAAAAACCTCTGCATGGCTGGTGGCGTTGCTTTGAATAGTGTAGCAAATGGGAAGATCTTAAAGGGAACACCCTTTGAGCGAATATATATTCAACCGTCGGCAGGGGACGGAGGTGGCGCTCTTGGAGCAGCCCTTTTTGCATATCACATGGTCCTTGGAAAACCGCGTAAGTTTATAATGGAACATGCCTATTGGGGGGAAAAGCATGGAAATGGTGAGATAGATAGCTTCTTAAAAGAAAATGCCATTCCCTATGAAAGAATAGAGAATGAAGACAGATTAATAGAGAGGGTTGTAGATAAACTTGGGGCAGGCAAGGTGATCGGATGGTATCAGGGTAGATTTGAGTGGGGTCCTCGCGCCCTGGGAAATAGAAGCATTTTAGCAGATCCAAGAAGGACCGATATGAAGGATATAGTTAACACAAAGATCAAGTTTCGGGAGCCTTTCCGTCCCTTTGCCCCATCTGTCCTTGTGGAAGAAACAGAAAATTACTTCTCATTACCTGAAGCTGCTCATCATTACCCCGCCAGATTTATGCTCTATGTCGTGGATGTCAATGAAGACAAACATGATGTGATTCCAGCCATTACGCACGTAGATGGCACGGGACGGCTCCAAACCGTTCAAAAAGAAATCAATCCCAGATATTACAAATTGATAGATACGTTCGGGCAAGCCACCGGTGTTCCAGTAGTTCTCAACACGTCTTTTAACCTCAAGGGTGAGCCAATTGTAAATACTCCGCAGGAAGCCTTTAACTCATTCGAAAGAAGTGGAATGGATGTTTTGGTGCTCGGAGATTATGTGGTTGAAAAAGAAGACCGGTGACCGGAGACGGGAGACGGGGGGACGGAGGACCGAAGATGGGAGACCGACTGAGTTATAAATTTCAGGAATTGACGGTATACCAGATGGCCTTAGATTACGTGGATCAGGTTTACAAACTTAGCAGTCGGTTGCCCGAAGAGGAGCGGTTTAATCTCAGGTCGCAGTTGGAACGAGCCGCAACATCAATTGTATTGAACATCGCCGAAGGATCTACAGGACAAAGCGACGCGGAACAAAATCGCTTTTTGGGGTTAGCTTTGCGTTCTTATCTGGAAACCGTAGCATGTTGGGATTTAGTTGAACGTCGTTGCTATTTCCGATCTGAAGATTTAGTATCAATTCGAGAGCTTGGCCATAATTTGTTCGTGAAGTTACAAGCGTTTCGAAAAAGTTTAAAATAGGAAACAAAGGGATAATGAATCTATTATTTGCTTCGGTCTTCCGTCTCCGGTCTTCCGTCTCCGGTCTTCGGTCCCCCATCTTCCGTCCTCATCAAAACTGAGGTATTATATGGCCAATGAGCTTCCTTGATGGCATAACAAACAGAATGGGCATAGCTGGAGAGCTTTTGAAATTCTTCTTACTGAACAAATGGTGGTGGCTAACTCCAATGATAATAGTCCTACTTTTATTCGGACTCCTTATCATATTTGCGCAGAGCTCTGCGATCGCACCATTTATTTACACGCTGTTTTAACAAATCATATTTGGTTTAACGCATAGTAGGTTCCTATCATCGGATAAACTTGACTCTTGTCTGTTTCCTGAAGTAATATCAACCGACAAATGGAAAAAGATGTAGTTCAAAATCAGATCGAACGGGCTAAGCTTAAAGACAAGTATGAAGAATTACTCTTAAAAGATCCGTCCTCTCCAAAATTCGTATTTCTTGCCGAAATTCTAAGAAAACAGGGTGACCTGCATAGGGCAACTGAGATACTAATCAAGGGGTTGAGAAGCAATCCCGACAGCATTACCGCAAGGTCAATTTTGGGAAAAATCTACTACGATAGGTGGATGATAGATCAGGCAAAAAATGAGATGGAAAAGGTAACGCGGGTTGCCCCTGATAATACTGATGCCGCCAAAATGCTGATTCAGATATATAGGAGCGAGGAAAACTATAATAAAGCTCTAGAGACCTGCTATTCTGCACTCGTCTTCAATCCGGAAGATTACGAATTAACGAAAGACTTGAAGGAACTAGAGAAAGGGGTCTCTTATGATGGGATAAAGACCACAAAAATGGAAACAGGCAAAATAGTAAATGATATCTTTGAATTAGACGAGGGACCGGAAGAAGAACCTTCTTCCGATTCGGTCATTGAGGAATTGTACACAGAGGCCATGGCAAATCTGTATATTGATCAGGGATTATACGTGAAAGCAATAGTCGTACTCGAAAAACTTCTAGCAAGGGAGCCCGAAAATGCCTCGATCCGCACTAAATTAAACCTATCTAAATCATTTCTACTGAGTGAGCGTTCTGGTTTTGAAGTAAGGAGAAAATAAAGGCTAGAGTAGGAATGTCAAATCCCCCCTTTGCATCTAGAGGGGGGAGTTGATTGATGGTGGAGAACTAAAGTCCTAAGCCACATGCCGGAGTGTGGGTGAGGTTTCAGTAATAATTAAAAACCCACATCCCATTAATAATCCTCCCCTTTTGTAAAGGGGAGCTAGAGAGGATTTAGGGAGATTTTCATGTCTTCGTCTCTGATTTTTTTTAACGCAATTTTTGGAATGCCTTCAGGTCTCTTTCGTTCTGAAAAGGATGGATGAAAACAAACCTATTCATAAAATTGCAAGAATTTTGTCCTCGAATTACTTGACATCGACAGCGATGACAGCTTGGGTGAAAGCAAATTATCACGCTAAAATAAGTTTTTTTCTCAAAAGTGTTTGAATATATGAACTCATTCAATTAGAGTATTATCGTATTCGTTTACAGATGACCACCCAAGGAAGAGGATGAACGATGAAAATTCTCGTTATTCATGGACCTAATCTTAATCTTCTTGGCAAGCGCGAGCCGGAAATCTATGGCTCCACTACGATTGATGAGATCGATAACCTGTTGGAAACAGAGGCGCAAAGCCTGGGGACCGAGATTGAATTTTCACAGTCAAACTCCGAAGGTGAGATTGTTGATAGAATCCAACGAGCTATGGGGAATATTGACGGAATCGTCATAAACCCCGCTGCCTATACCCATACAAGTGTCGCCATCAGAGATGCCATCGCTTCAACTGGTATACCAACTGTAGAGGTGCACATCTCAAACATTTACAAGCGAGAGGATTTCAGAAAGTTATCTTATATTTCAGGAGTTGCAGTTGGAGTTATATCAGGACTGGGCGTGAACAGCTACTTGCTCGCGCTTAGAGGGCTGGTAACCCACTTAAAGAAATGAAAGACGCCGGACGCACGATGCAGGATGCAGGATGCAGGATGCACGATGCAGGATAAAACATGAATCATGGATCATGCATCGTGTATCATTCATTGTAATGAAAAAGAACTGGGAACTAGAAAAACAAAATCCTAGGCTGGTCGAAAAGCTTGCCAAATCTTTGGGAATAAAGCCAGTGACAGCACAGGTCTTGATAAACAGGGGTATAAGAAACGAGGTCGAGGCGGAGCAATTTTTAAACAGTAGTCTCTTTGACCTTCCATCTCCATATCTACTTAAGGATATGGATAAAGCAGTAGACAGGATTAGGGGTGCTATTCAGCGAGTTGAAAAAATTGCAATTTATGGAGACTACGACGTCGATGGTATTACATCTACAGCAATACTGTATTTATTCTTAAAGAATCTAGGCGCAAACGTCATCTATTACAACCCCGATAGGTTGAAAGAGGGTTATGGCGTAAATATCGACGCAATACAAAAACTTAAGAATGAAGGCGTTTCTTTAATTATCTCCGGCGATTGCGGTATAACCGCACACGCTGAAGTGATTGAAGCTAAGAAGCTGGGAATTGATTTTATAATCACGGATCACCACGAGCCGCCTGACGTTCTTCCAGAAGCGGCTGCCATACTGAATCCTCATCAACAAGGCTGTATTTATCCGGGAAAAGAAATTGCGGGAGTGGGTGTAGTCTTTAACCTGGTTGTCGCCCTGAGAAGATCGCTCAGAGATTCAGGTTTTTTTGAAAGTGGTGAACCGAATCTAGGAGAATATCTCGACCTCGTAGCACTGGGTACTGTTTCAGACTGCGCTTCACTCAGAAACGTTAATCGTATATTCGTGAAAGAAGGGATAAAGAGGTTATCAAACGCAAAACGTCTGGGCATAATCGCGCTCAAAGAAGTTAGTGGTACTAAAAGCAAAGTTGATACTTATGATATTGGCTTCAGGCTAGGACCAAGAGTAAACGCTTCTGGAAGGCTAAACAGCGCTAGTTTGGCGGTAAAACTATTCATCTCGAATGATATCAAAAAAGCAAGAGAACTCGCTTCGATCCTAAACAATGAAAACTCAAAAAGGCAGACAATTGAGGGGAAAATTATCAATGATATCATTTCTCAAGTAAAAGCAAGCCCTACTGTTCTCGATATGAATGCCCTGGTGTTTGCCTCTTCCGATTGGCATCAGGGTGTTATAGGAATTGTTGCGTCAAAATTGGTCGAAATGTATCAGAAACCGACCGTTATCATTTCAATTCAGGAAGAGGGAATCGGCAAGGGATCTGCCAGAAGTGTGGAAGGTATAAATATTTATGACGCCTTATCCAAATGCAACGACTTATTTGAACAATTTGGTGGCCACGAACTGGCAGCCGGATTAAACATTAGGGTAGAAAAAATAGACGAATTCAGAAATCGGTTTGAAAGGGCTGTAAATGAAGCGCTTGGAGATTATACCTCAAAGCTTCGAATCGACAGCGCCCTTGATCTGTCCGGTGTCACCGAATCATTGATATCAGAGCTAGATCTTTTATCGCCGTTTGGAATTGGAAACCCTGAACCGGTATTCATAGCAACGTCCGTAGATGTAGCCTCCCAAAGATTATTAAAAGATAGGCACCTTGGTCTCAAACTAAATGACAATAATCGTATCTATGATGCAATTTGGTTTAACCCCAAAGAACCAGTGACAGTACCTAATAAAATAGACATCGTTTTCACCCCGGAATTTAATGAGTGGAATGGCAAAAAATCAATCCAGCTTAAAGTTAAGGATATTGATTGGTAAAAAAAATATATGAATAACTCTGCGGAAGCGGGAGGACATCGTAGTCGTAGTATGTAGAGAAAGATCCAACTATCGGGACAAGAATGTCCCGACTATCCATAATAGATACGGTCATCAATTACGATAGGCGGGGTTTTCCAACCCCGGATGGATAAAACATAAGGAATGGAAACCTATCGGGACAAGAATGTCCCGACTATCCATAATAGATACCGTGATCAATAACGATAGGCGGGGTTTTCCAACCCGCATGGACAAAATTCCCGCCGGGCTTCAAAGGTCCTTATGTTTGCAGACCACGCAAGAGAAGGTAAATTTAACACACTTAAATAAATTAAGGATAGCTTTAAGATGCACCCCACACTTTTTACGGTAGGCACCTATTCGGTTTCTTCTTTCACAGTCATGGTGGTTATTACTTTTATAGTCGGTTATGTGATCACTCTGCAAGAGTTCAGAAGAAAGGGAATAGATGAAGGTCTTCTGGATCTACTTGCCGGCACCTCTGTAATCTTAGGATTCCTGGGTGCAAAATTATTATTTCTTTATCAGAACACAACCTTTTCGGAATTTATTGCCCACCCCGTCCAATACCTTGCATCCGGGCTAACATGGTGGGGCACATTGGTACCATGCATATTCCTTTGGGCCCTGATAGCCAGATTGAAAAAAGTAAATTTCTGGCTAATCGGTGATGCTGCAGCCCCTGCCCTAGTTCTTGCATACGGTATCGGTAGAATTGGCTGTCTGTTAGCTGGCGACGATTATGGCGTGCCATCTAACTTACCCTGGGCACTCTCTTTTCCAAATGGCGCGCCTCCGACGTTAGAACGAGTTCACCCCACTCAAATCTATGAGTCTTTATCGATGCTTATTGTATTTCTTGTCTTATGGACCGTGCGCAAAAAGGACTTACCGGTAGGTTGGATCTCGTATATAACACTCATAATTCTCGGCGTCGAAAGGTTCTTAATAGAATTCATCAGAAATACTTCCCCAAGTTCTATACCGGGTATCACTCAGGCGCAGATCATTTCGATTGGATTTATCGTTGTTGGTGTTTACAAATTTATACAACTAAAATCCCGATTGAGAAAATCAGTGGGAGCTAGAGGATAAAGAGGTACATTTATAGTCATGCGAATTCTAATAATAGGTGCGGGACAGGTTGGCAATTTTCTAGCCACAAATCTTTCCACTGAACACGACATTATAATGATCGAGAATAGCAGAGAAAGGGCTGAGAAGATTCAAGAGAGTCACGATGTTTTAGTCATACAAGGAGAAGGCGATGACCCCCCCGTACTACGTGAAGCCCACATTGAGAAAGCCGATGTACTACTCGCGGTTTCGGGCGATGATAGGGTTAATATTATGTCTTCCTGTCTTGGATGTTCATTTGGAGTTCCGAAGATAATTCTTCGTATTAGAGATACAAATTATCTGGAGTATCACTCCATTCTAAAGAACTCGAAGGTTGATGTCGTTAATCCTGGGAAAATAATTTCAGAAAAAATAACAAGCCTAGTGAGTTCACCTTTCGCCTGGAAAACCGAGACCTTTGCCGCCGGGAAAATAAATATGTTTAAACTGAAGATCGACGCGGAAACGCCGATACGCGGTAAGAAGCTCAGTGAATTGGGACCAGCCAAGGCATGGATATTTGTTGCTATTTCGAGAAATGGAAAGATCGCTATACCGACAGGCGAGACCAGGTTGGAATCAGGTGATTATGTATTTGCACTAGGTATACCCGATATTATGGACAGGCTTAAAGAGCTATTTGCTGTTGAGGATGAGACTATTAAAACAGCAATTATCGTGGGAGGGGGTAAGCTGGGAAGAAAAGTCGCAGGTTCACTAGTTGAAAAAGGTTTATCAGTAAAATTGATAGAGAGTGACTCCGAAAGAGCAAGATTGGTAGCAGAAGAACTACCCAAGATTCTCGTCTTTAAAGGCGATGCAACCGATCGCGAAACTTTACAAGAAGCCGGTGTAAAATCTTGCGATAATTTTATTGCACTTACGGGTGATGACGAAAATAATGTTTTAAGTTCACTTTTGGCCAAAAGCCTGGGTGCTAAAAGAACAACTGTGCTCTATACAAAACCAGATTATATCGACGTCATTGAGCGCATCGGCGTTGATAGAGCAATAAGTGTAAGACTTGCAATTGCAAATGAGATATTAAGCCTTCTTCATATAGGCGGAGTGGCGCATGTGGCCCTGGTAGAAGAGGGGAGAGCCGAAGTCTTGGAATTTGACATTTCTGGAGATACTAAAATTCTAGGAACTCCGTTAAAAAACGCCCATTTCCCAAATGGAGCTATTGTCGGTATTGTGGTTAGAGATAGCGAAGTTATTATACCGAGAGGGGATTTTACGCCCCAACAAAATGACAAGCTTATAATATTTGCTCTTCCAGAAGCCATAAAAAAAGTAGAGAAGATGCTCGGCAAGTGAATATTAAATTTTCACTTCACATCATTGGGAATTTCTTAAAATATCTGGGTCTTCTCATGTTGGTACCAATCGTCTGCTCTGTCATCTATAGAGAAGATGATCTTTGGGCATTCATTGTCTCTGCTCTCATTACATCAGTTTTCGGATTTACGCTCGAAATATCGACCAGGACACCTGAGAAAGCCTATGAATTACAAAGGAAAGATGGGTTTCTTGTAGCGAGCCTCTGCTGGATTACAGCCGCTCACTTCGGTGCGATTCCCTATATGTTATATGGAGTCTTCACAAATCCCGCTGACGCCGTCTTTGAAGCAATATCAGGGTTTACAACGACAGGCTCAAGCGTGTTAAGGGACATAGAGTCCCTACCCCACGGAATACTATTCTGGAGGAGTTTTACTCAATGGCTTGGAGGAGGTGGAATAATTGTTCTTGGAGTTGCCATACTTCCGCGACTTGCTGTAGGTGGGATGCAGCTAATGGCTCTTGAAACAACGGGCCCGACGAAAGAAAAAATTACACCCAGAATTGCAGAAACGGCAAAGAAACTCTGGGTACTTTATTTGCTGCTTACGGCTTTAATGATTGCATCACTTTATTTGGCGGGAATGCCGGTCTTTGAATCAATATTACATACATTTGCCACTCTCGCAACAGGAGGGTATTCTCCAAAAAACTTAAGCATAGCTGCGTATAATAGTCCCACGATAGAGATAATTATCATAATTTTTATGATAATCGGAGGGACTAATTTTATATTACAATATGGCCTACTTAGAGGAAATTATAAAAAGCTCGTTAACAATCCTGAGTTTCGCTTTTATATTTTTTTAAATATCTTTGCCGTACTTATTGTTTCTCTTGATACATGGAGGAGTAATTACCCTACCTTTATTGAAGCCTTGAGATATTCTTCATTTCAAGTTATTTCAATTGGCACAACTACTGGATTTGCCACAGCAAACTTTGACATTTGGCCCTCGTTCTCAAAATGGACGTTGTTAATTCTAATGTTCTTTGGAGCTTGCGCAGGGTCAACTTCAGGCGCGATTAAAGACATTCGTGTAATGGTACTTTTTAAAAAAGGTTATAGAGAAATTTATAAACTAATATACCCAAAAGCAATAGTACCAATAAGAATCGGAAAGGATCCTCTAAGTGAAGATGCCGTCTCTAGCATTGCCAGTTTCTTCTTGCTTTATATATTTATTTTTCTAATCGGATCCCTGTTGGTTATGGCAATTGAAAATTTAGACATCCCTACTGCTATTTCAGCTTGCGCAACAACAATGGGAAATGTAGGACCCGGATTTGGCAAACTGGGACCCGTGGAACACTTCGGTCATCTTTCCAGTTCTACAAAGGTCATACTATCTTTACTAATGCTCATTGGGAGATTAGAGCTTTTTACAATTCTGGTACTTTTTACACCGGCATTCTGGAAGAAGTGATGACTAACCTTTATCGATGAAAAACCCTCATTTCTGTCACGAGCAAGACTCTCCTGAGTCCGCTCGAAGGGCCTCGTGAGCATCGATATTGTCGGTTAATTGGAGATGTAATAGCGGAGGACTTTAGTCCTCCATAAAATCAATAAAATGGAAACTTGATTTATGATAGACGCACCTTCAGCATGTTCAAATTTCGGGACAAGAATGTCCCGACTATCCATAATAAATATTGTCATCAATTACGATAGGCGGGGTTTTCCAACCCCGCATTGATAAAACATCTGGGATGCAGTGCGGAAACCTAAAGGTTTCCGCTACATTTGGGGTAGTCCCCCCGTTCCTGCCCTAAAGTCGAAGGGTTGTTGGCGGATTGACAATATGTATGTCACATGTTATTTAGATTGCTCCGCGTGGCCCACAATCTACAAAGGAAACAATGGATTAAGCTACAGGGAATGCGCTAGTTAAATCATTCTCATTACTAACCGATCTTGTTTGTCAGTCTCATATTTCTTTCAATTGTTATTAAAGTTATGGTATCATTGAGTTAATTTATTGATTTGATAATTGCTGGTAATTTATATGCGCCGATCAATGATGGGGGCTTTTCAATTACTACGCTTTATTTAAACGTATTCTGATGACGATTATATTCCTTGATGAAGCAACTTAATATTTAAATTTCAACCGCATGAAAGTTATTTTCGACCCTAAGGAAAGGATTAAAGAATCGACTTCTGCAACTATTGGTATATTTGACGGCGTTCATCTTGGTCACAAGAGTATTATCAGTCTTATCAGAAAGGAAGCTGCTAAAAATGACTATAGTTCCTGCGTTGTTACCTTTTTCCCTCATCCACAAAAGGTTCTGCGAGGAATTGATAAGCCTCTTATTGTTCCTCTCAAAGAAAGACTTAGGTTACTAGAAAAAGAGGGAGTTGATATTACGGTTTGCTTTAACTTTACAAAGGCCTTTTCAAAGATATCAGCTAAGGACTTCGTTAAAAACTATTTAGTCGAAAAGCTAAATATCAAAAGTATATTTGTCGGACCCGATTTATTCTTTGGAAGAAACCGCGAAGGGAATGTCGAGCTGCTGGAATCTATGGGGAAGTCATTCGAATTTGAAACCAGAACTGTTAGGCCGGTTTATTTCGAGGATGAATTGATAAGCAGCACAGCAATCAGGGAGTTTATCGAAGATGGGAACGTTAATAAGGCAGCTAATTTCCTTGGAGACTGCTTCAGCGTCGAAGGAAATGTAAAAGAAGGTGAAAGAAGGGGGAGAGAGCTTGGATTCCCGACTGCTAATCTGGATACCGATTGGGAACTACTACCTAAGAAAGGAGTTTACATAACCTGGGCGGAAGTAAACGAAAAAAAATTTAAAAGCATAACGAACGTCGGCACTCGACCAACTTTTGGAAAGAATCAGCTACTTGTAGAAACACACATAATCAACTTCAAAGACGACATCTATGGAAAAACAATTAGGGTTTCATTCATTGACAGGCTTCGAGACGAGAAGCGATTCGCTAATGTTGAATCACTCATCGCTCAAATCTCGACCGATGTTGAAAGCGCGAAAAAGGTATTTGCAGAGCTCAGTAAAAAAAGTATGTAATTGAAATCAATCCGCTTCAATTAATTGCCAATATACATCTGAGACTAGTTTCTGTAATATTAAAAAAAGAGGGTAATCCTTGCACGTAAGAGCAACCACCAAGGTATACGGAATATTCGGACACCCAGTGAGCCATAGCCTTTCCCCCATAATGCATAATGCGGCCTTTAGGAAATTAAATCTAGATTGCGTATACGTCGCTTTCGATATCCATCCAACGAATCTGGATTCAGCTACTCAGGCCATAAAGTCTTTGGGTATATTGGGAGTGAACGTCACGATACCACATAAAGAAAGAATAATATCATTCCTCGATGAGACCTCCCCTGAAGGTACACTAACGGGGGCTGTTAATACGGTAAAGAACGAGGACGGTAAGCTTACCGGATACAACACTGACGTAGAGGGTTTTCTAATGGCAATAAAAGAAGATTTAGGAGTAATTCCAAGAGGCTTAAGGATATTACTCCTGGGAGCCGGGGGCGCAGCGCGAGCTGTGCTTACGGGATTATGTATGAATGAGGCTTCAGAGATATATTTAGTCAATAGGACCATAGATAAGGCAAGAGCATTGGCATCCGAATTCAAAAAATCTTACAAGGATATATCGATCGAACCTTACTCCCTGGAAGACACAGACTCTGTCGAAAGATCACTGAGGACTGCAGACCTGTTAATCAACGCCAGTTCCTCAGGTATGAAAGGAGTGGCTCCTATAAAGCTGCAATTGGAATTATTACCAAAAGACTCGATGATCTACGACCTGGTTTATAAGCCTCGAGAAACCGATCTGTTAAAAGGCGCTAAAGAATTAGGATTGAAGGCAGCCGGCGGGCTAAGTATGCTCATTTACCAGGGGGCTAAGAGCTTTGAGATCTGGACAGGCGAGAAGGCACCAGTTGATGTGATGAGAAAAGCTATAGTATAAATCCGAATCTCGAATTTAAAGCTAGGATTAAACACCCCCTGTATGTAGCAAGTTCGACAGACATTTGATCATGCCACCCGATGGGTAGGTCATGAGTCTTGCTCGTGACATTTGATCTTCATCCCATGGGTAGGCAACGAGTCTTGCTCGTTGCACAATGACCGGGGAGCGGGGTTGGAAAACCCCTTGTCTCAGCAGCCTTGCTCGTGACATTTGATCGTCCCACCAGGCAGACTGGTGGGCCATGTTGGTAATTTCCACCCTTTATGAGATAATTTGGAACAAGATAGGTATTGCTTCCAGATAAGACATCCCAGGAGGAATTGAGATACTATGAAGGTTAAAAGCCCGGCTGGAGATTTCGAATTTATAGTAAAGGGTTCTTTGGTTGAGGGGGATTTTGTTGTACTGAAGGGGCAAATGGGGGTTTGGGATTCCAAGATTTATCTTAGTCCTGGTGATATTTGGCTGTTCACATCGATATTTCTTCGTCCGGCGGTTCTAGTCTTTCTTCTAAAACTCCCGTTCAAGTATTTGTTTGGTCATGACATTAAAAAAAGGGAAGATAAAGAGGACCGAAATTCTCAAGATCGATAACCTAAAGAGACGCAGTCTCCACGCGAGAAGGAAGTGTAACGATTGACAGCAATTAGACAATTAGTTGCCCTTCCTGTTCGGTCAATATTTAGGCTTTAACCCCCACCTTAATCCTCCTCCGCTCAAGCGGAGGAGGAGATTGAATTCTTCACCGTTTGACGGCGAGTGTATAGAGTGATCCTATTGTTTATGTTTCTTCTTACGACACATATCGATAGCCGAGGTTTTCCAACCTCGGCTCACATGCTCTTTTCCACACACCCGGTGCGTAATTAAAGATTGACGTTTAAAACCTCGGGATTTACGAGATTTTTGGGAACCTCGCCACTAAGTGCCGATACAACATTTTCTACGGCCATCTCGGCCATTTTCTCCCTGGTTTCCAGCGAAGCGCTTCCGACGTGTGGAAGTAATACGACATTCTTCAGCTTTAACAATTCATTTTCAACCTCGGGTTCTTTCTCATAAACGTCGAGTCCAGCCCCCCAAATAAACCTTTTTCTAAGAGCCTCTGCTAACTCTTTTTCCCTTACAATGGGACCACGACTTACATTCACAAGTATTGAATCATTCCTCATGCTCTTAAATTCATTAAGACCAAAGCGTCCTCTGGTACTTTCTGTGAGAGGAGCCGTTATCACGAGAAAATTCGATTCTCTGAGAAGGCTGTTAAAGTCTACTAAAGAACACCCAATTTCCTCCTCAGCCTCAAAGTTTCTACTCCTGCTATTGTATAGCACTCGCATACCAAATCCATTTGCTCTCCTGGCTACTGCCCTTCCTATTCTCCCCATTCCGTAAATACCCAGGGTTTTTCCATGCACATCAATCCCCAGCAAAAATGCCGGACCCCACCTTTTGAATTCTCCTTCTCTAACAACCTTATCCCCCTCAACAACCCTTCTCGCAACGGCAAACATTAAAGCCCACGCTAAATCCGCAGTAGTCTCTGTTAGAACACCAGGGGTATTTGTAACGAATATTCCCTTTTTTGTTGCATGGGAAACCTCAATATTCTCAAATCCCACGCCATAGTTCGAAATAATAGAGAGATCGGGACAGCTATCTATTATTTCTTTATCTATCTGATTAGAAACAGTTGAGATGATTGCGCAGGCGTCCTTCGCACTTTCTAATATTTCACGCTTTGTGGGTAGATCTTCTTTGTCGAAAACCTCAACGTCGAACCTATGCTTCAGAGAATCGACAGCATTTCCGGGCAGCTTAGATGTTACAAAAACCTTTTTCATTTTTCTAATTCTGCCACAGAGGACACGGAGTGAATAGATAGGAGAATGACATCAATTTATTTCTTTTTTTCTCTGTGCTCTCTGTGGCTAATATTTTACTTTTAAAAGGGATCCGGAATGTCAGGGTGCCATAGCTTGAAGTGATTCTTATGGTTCTCCGTATAGGCTCCTTCCGGATAGAATTCGTCATAAAAATCCAAATCGAGATGATGGGCTTGAACCATGAACCTTAAAAACATCGGATCGGAAAAAGCCGGGAATCTTCCGTAAGTATCATAAACATAGCTGCAAATATCCTTTACAATCTGAATCTCTTCTTTGCTCGGTCTCTCAATCTCCTGCATTACGCCTTCTGGATTCTTATATGGCATTTTATGCGAGGCCCAGTTTCTCCATTTCAGATCGTTTAAAGCCTCAACAGCCTCCCCCATATCCTTATAATAGGGAGGGCAGAAAGCCTCAAATAGACCATCTTTACCGACTGCCACGGGATTCGGATTCCCAGTTTCTCCCTTTAACTTTGGAGAAATGAATCTAAAACCAAGGCCTTTAAAAAACGGAGTCCCACCCAGCATGAACATGCTTGCAAACCCACTAAAAAGCCATCCTCCGAGTCCCAGCGTTTGAAGAGCAAGGACCATATTTTGACCCATGAATGCCTGCTCAGCTATAAAGCCGTTTGCAAATCTCAATTCGGCTTCGATAAGGGGCATCCGCTTGCCCTCATCAATCAATCCCTTCTTAATCCATCCCTCGGTCCCGGGCGCCTTCATACCATGAAGTTCGTCAACAAAATTAAACCTGTGATCAGGTCTCATATAGAAGAAATACAAGTTTATTATACAAGCTGAAAGGTCTGTGACGGGCATAAACACTGTTGTTCCGGGCTTATTTACGTTCCAAAGATTGTGTGCAGCAATTCCAGGGGGTTGGCTAGGCAGATCAGCGCGTTTATCTTCTAATTTTATCTTCGATTCCCTGAATAATTCCAGGATTCTATCTACCCTCTCCTCCCTGGTTAGGGCTTCTAGTCCTCTAAAATCATCTGGCTTTTTATCGTGCAATTTTATCATGTAGGTACCTTCGTCATTTGTGTAAAAGAGTTCAGTTCGATGCACATCACCGAGAGCAGGAATAGTTTTACTTGTGAACTGCATTTCAAGATCCAGTCCAACATGTGGGGGGAAATCAGAGAGATTGATGCTTTTTATGCCTAGGCCAGTCCATACGAGCAGGGCTTCCTCCAGCTCTGTTAGCGGAACGGGTTCATGCTTTGATTTAAATTTGAGCGGACCCCTTTCAATTTCCATTCCCAGTCCAAATCTCCTCGACCTTCGCTGGAAAACGGCATCGAAAAAGTTATAGTCAATCGCCACGTTTAGGCCTTCTGGATGTTTACTCATTTATTTCGCTACCTCTTATTTATATTTATTTCAACGACTAATATACACGAATTTACACGACGTAGATGAAATCTTCTTTTCGGTTCTCTTACTGAAAATAAGTGTCAATTCGTGGCTGAATAATAACTTTGGTCCATACGTTAGTAGATGTGTTGATTTTGTCCAGTAATCTATAAAACGGTTTAATAAGAAATATCAAGAAGAAAATTTAAAAATGACATAAGACCAAAAATTCCCAGCCGTAATGCTGTCATCAGGTTTTTTATGAATTCATGTCTTTGGAAGCAGAGAGATTGCTGACTTCAATTCGAGCACCTCGAGGGGGCACTCTTTCCAGTCGTGTATCCAACAGACGATTAGATCACATCCGTCAGAAAACTTACCAAATGTAAATCAAACTTGAAATCTGGATAAGTCGATAAAATTATAAGCTAATTCCGCGACAATCTAAAATATCGTTACTTTGTTTCCAAAATAGGTAAGCTTCTTTCTCATTTAAACCAAGAATTCTTATCAATTCGTTTGATACAATGATTACGACTTTTTAAATTAGTGTTGATATGGGTTAAAATATATTTACTAACGGCAATTTTAGCCTCAACAAGGTGGTCTCGGAAATGAGTCATAAGGAAATAATTTTAAAGGAAATTGAACAAGTACCAGACAGGCTTTTGGAGGAGGTGATCGATTTCATCAGATTCCTGAAGACAAAGATAACTCAGGAAAAATTTGAAATCGCTATTGCTAGTGAGTCCTCCCTAAAAAAGGACTGGCTTCGACCAGAGGAGGACGAAGCTTGGCAGGATTTGTAAAAGGTGATGTAGTAGTAGTTCCCTTTCCGTTCTCTGATTTGACCCAAGCTAAACGACGTCCCGCTCTCATATTGGCAGTAGTGGCAGGAGATGATCTTATTCTTTGTCAGATCACCAGTCAACAACTTAGTGATCAGTACGCTATTCAGATTGAAAATTCGGATTTTGAAACTGGTTCACTAAAGCAAACGAGTAATATTCGACCAAGCAGAATCTTTACGGCCGATCGCCACATCATACTTTACCGAGCCGGACATCTTAGAACGGAGAAAACAAACGAGGTAATAAGAAAGGTTGTGGAAATTTTAAAACAGTGATCATGACAAACTTGTATAACTACTACAAGGGTAATTGGGACACTCGACCTTTACGCATAGCTTTGATCTCTCCCTGCCAGGTAACTTTCCCTTTAAGGTCCAGAATCTTTTTCTGGGATTCCCGACGAATTAGTTCACGCAAAGCGTAATCAACCAATTCTCTACGCGTCTTAAGTCCAGTGGCCTTAAGGGCTCTCTTTACTAATGATTCGTCAATGACGATATTTGTACGTTTCATTCTTATCTCCGGAATAGTAGAATATTATACACAAAATAACCGTATAAAATGTGTATGCCAATAAAACCTAACGCTCAAGATATCCGGAGCGTATGGTAAAGAGTTATACTTCACCCTTCTTCACCATCATCTTATTGTAAAGACCACGAGGCCATGGTCTATGCCTTCCTTAGATTTTAAGACTGCGAAGCAATCAACCCTTACTATCGTCGAAAATAGCATCGGTAGCAACGTCAAAAAGGAGATTGCTTCGTGACTCTGTCCCTCGCAAATTGTAAAAGCCAGATATTTCGAGGACAGAATCTTTAAAAGTATTTTCTTCATTTATCCTACCCTTCTTGATAACTTCTTTGTCTTGATACAAAGAAGCAAAAATCAAGGCTGTCCAAAAATTTGCTAAAAATCGTGAACTCCGACTAAAAAATTTAATCCAGCCGCAACCCACAAATTTTTCTATACGTCTTCGTTCCTGATTTTCTTAACGCAATTTTTGGAATACCGTTCAAGTCCTTTTCATACTGAAAAGGATTAATGAAAATGAATCCATTCATAAAATTGTAAGAATTTTGTCCATGAAATATATAAGATCTACAGAAATGACAGCTTATTTTGTGTCATTTCGAGCCGAAGTCTCGAGCTGAAGCGAAGTGGCGGCGAAGCAATCCCCTGCCTCTGATTGTTCAAAGCGAAGCGTGTTAGAGAACTTCTCCGCCAAGCCATTTTATAATTTATAATTTCAAACGGCCTACATGTCATTTATAATTTATAGGTACTTAATACAGCATGTACATCTTAAATAAAGTTTTAATGACCAGACCCACAATCTTTCAAAAATCCTTTGTTGCCCTAATTCTAATAACCACTCTAGGATGCGCTTCTAGAAATTTAGTGCCAATTTCCGATAATGGAATTGCATACCCAGAACTTCGAAGAGTCAGCAAAACCTTGGGGGATGTAGCAGTTGTGGTGAATTCGTCTCCCTGGCAGGGCTCACCCGATAATCTCGACCGTTATATCACGCCAATCTATGTTGAAATACAAAATAACAACCCCAGCTCTTTAAATCTTAGATATGATGATTTTGTATTAATCGACCAAAATCGCACACAGTATAATCCACTTACTCCCCAAATTGTTGCCGATATACTTAAGACCGTCTCAGAAGGCTATTATGCATATGGACCAAATTATCCGAACGTTTCAATTGGACTAGGATTTGGTTATTTCTCAGGAGGTCCATTTTATGGTGGCGGACCTTTTTATGGACCTTATTACAGTCCATTCTTCATTTATGGAGATTACCCTTTAGGCTATTATCCCCCAGGCTACTACTCCCCCCCATCAGTTGGGAATGTCTATACGAAAGCGCTTATTCCTGGCCAATTGAATCCAAATGCAAGGCTTCAAGGATACATTTACTTTCAAAAGCTACCGAAGGAGGTTAAGCAAGTTACACTCGACGTTGGATATCAAATTAAAGGAAAACCAGAAATTTATAAGCTCAGTTTCCCTTTTGAATACAGATAAGCCGACTTTCAGAAAGTTTGTCCAAACCAAGAATAAAATCTAAAGATCCTCTATTAATTTCTCGAAGTAGCTCACTGCATATCTCAATCGGCTTCCGTACCATGAAAACATGGTCCCATCCACAAGCTTTATGATGGTTGAAGGAAATCTCTCTTTAAACTCATTCAAATGTTTAGCTTTAAAAGGGAAGGGTTCGGATGAAAGAAAAATTGCATCCGGAAGCGCCCTTTCTATTTGATCCACTGTCACCTCAGGATACCTATCCAAGTCTCTAAAGACATTGACGAATCCAAATTGTTGCAACATCTCGTTAATAAATGTTTTGTGTCCTGCAACCATATATGGTTTATTCCAAATAAAGTAGGCGACGTTTATCCCCGAATGGCCTTTAAATTGTTTCATCTTTGTCACAATATCACAAACCAAATCAGCCGCTTTCCCACCTTTACCAACAATTTCTCCCACACCCCTTATCATTTGATAAGCGCCTTCAAGAGTATTAACATCACTCATCCAAACTGGGTATTTTGATCTGAGCTTTTCAATTCCCTCAAGATAGTTCTCTTCTTTATTCCCTATGATTAAGTCAGGTTTAAGTATATCGATCAAGTCAAAATTAAACCTTTTTGTGCCACCAATCTTCACCTTTTTCGCGCACTTTCCTTCCGGATGGATGCAAAATCTAGTTATTCCAATTATTTCTTTATCCAACCCTAGATCAAAGAGCAATTCAGTTTGGGAGGGAACTAAAGAAATAATTCTTCGTGGAGTTCCCGATAAAAATATAGTTCCTCCCAATTGGTCTTTAAATTGCTTTAATGCAATATTTCCCGGAAAATGCTCCATGGATCTCATTTAATGAAACAGGATAGAGTTTCCAAAGCTAGATCGACGAGAAAAATATAATTCGATTCATCATGGATGTAGACCTGTATAATTCTTGCAAATCACTAAGCCATTTTATCAACAAGTCGTGTGAAACAACCCCCCTACCCTTGTATCATTCCTGAGCTTATTATATAGTCGAACAGCCTCTTTTGTTTGGAGAACATAAGTGGAGATATTTCGATCCTTCAAGAATTGAAGTGTTTCAGGAGAAACCTGTAATCTTTCGTACATACCCTTCGATAAAACCACTTCCTCGGCACCATTCTCTATCAGCTCCTCAACGTCTGAGGGCTGAATTCCCGGCACATGTTCTGTTCCAGTCTCGCTCCAGTCCCATTCTCTTGCACCTCCGGGAAAGAGCTTCGCATCTTTGAAGGGCCCGCCTAGACCCTCTACCTCAATACGGCCCCATGAAAGATGCCTGATAAGGGGTGAAGCAATTTTCTTGTCCATATTTGTTCAATTCCCTTTAGAATCTTATGTCAAAACTAAGGGTTTAACCCATTTTATTATTTTTGAAAGAATTAATATCCGAATGGTCAATGTTCATTTTTAGCATCCGAAATTACACTTCTTACCCTCATTTCCCGTCTTTCTCTGTCGAGAACGGTTAAGTCACTCCGGAGATTAACCTTTGCAAGTTGTTGAATCGCTTAAATAAGTTGTTTAGATTTTATCCAACACCAATAATCAATCTCTATCTATTATCTATTATATAACCGATTTTCCTCTTCTTTTCGTCGGGTGGAATCATTAACTGTTTTATTGCTTCGAAGACAATTCTAAAATTTTGGTCATATTTCTTCTCCATCTCTTCCACCTTCCGTAAGAGTTCGGCTTGTGAAGCAATCAACCTTCGCAACCTTACAAATGCTCGCATGATCTGGATGTTGACTTCAATTGCACGCTTACTATTCAAAACAGAAGAAAGCATGGCAACTCCTTGTTCAGTGAAAGCATAGGGCATTGCCCTACGGATTCCACCCCGACCTGGACTCACATATTCTGATTTTAAGCTTTCAAATTCCTTTTTAGATAATTGAAACATAAAATCGGAGGGAAATCTCTCAATATTACGTTTTACTGCTTGTATTAATACTCGAGGCTCAATTTCATATAATTCTGCTAAATCAATACTCAACATGACCTTTCTACTACGCAACATATATATATTTCTCTCAATTCTTTCGAGTGGTATGATTGGTTTACCGTTTGCCATATTTTATATATATTTTGAAATCACAGAATGTGATATCAAAGGTTACTTTTACAAATCATATAGCGAAAAATGATGAACTAAAATAATATATATCAAGGATCTCAAAAAACCCTATGTATCCATTCTCAAAGCAATAGCCTTGATATGTCGCTCGTCAGTGCCACAGCATTCACCTGGGCCCTTTAAACCGAATCCCCTTCTTAATGCAACCGTTTCATTAGCGAATTTGAATGGATCCTCCGAATCAAGCTTGAATTGAATTACTTTTGCACCAATCAATAGCGTCTTCCAATCTATCATTCCCCCAAAAAAGCTCGTTCCCAACTACAAAGCTAGGAGCTCCGAATATTCCAAGCCCTATCGCCTCTTCGGTCTGTTTCCTAAGATATTCCTT
>DASWID010000050.1 GCA_036397855.1 Thermodesulfobacteriota bacterium
TTGCCACTACTACAGTTCCATCAACTACCGTTGCGAGCATAAGAGAGTCAGAGAACCCAAGAGTAGGAGAACTATCTAATACTATGTAGTCAAATTTCTCACTTGAGTACTGCAGAAGTCGTTTTAACTGATTGGAGTGTAAAAGCTCGGACACGTCGCGTGGTCTTTCCGAACCGCCCGGAAGAATGGAAAGTTTAGGAATATCTGTCGGATGGACCGCATCAATAAGTTCGCACTTAGAAAGAAGATAATTTCCGATACCACACGTGCCATTCTTAATACCAAATTTTCTACCCAAACTCGGATGTCGAAAATCACCATCTATTAAGAGTACCTGTTTTCCTCCATTAGCGAAGGAAATCGCTAGATTGGTTGCCAAAGTAGTCTTCCCTTCCCCTGGCCAGGAACTCGTAATTAACAAGGAACGCAGGTGATTATCTGGTGAGGAAAGCAATATAGAGGTACGAATGCTCCGGATAGATTCAGAGAACGGAGATATTGGCTCAGCCAAATATAGCATTTCTGAAGGAACCTCCAATTTATTGGCGGGCTTATGATTTTTAAGCTTAAAGATAGTACCAAGAACTGGTAAACGCATCCTTTCTCGAATCTCATCTGGAGTCTTTATTGTTCTATCAAAGAACTCGCGTAAAAAGGCGATTCCCACTGCACCTATCAGTCCCACAACGAAAGCAAGTATGAGATTGCGAGGGATGTTGGGTTTAAAAGGAGCTAACGGAACCGATGCATGGTCGACGACTTGAATACCACTTGATTTTATGCCTTCGGTAACATCAGTTTCCTTCAGTCGCTGCAACAATGATTCATAAATGGACTGATTGCTTTGAACTTCTCTTTGAAGATTCTTATATTGAATGGTCTTATCATTGAGTGCCATAGCCAGTTTCTCCTGTTTCTCCACGCGCGTTGTAAGAAGTTCCTCTTTGTGAGCCGCGGTCTTATAATCCGTTTCAATGGCCTCGACCTTGCTTTTTATTTCCTCATTCAAGCGTCCACGGACCCCTTCAATCTTTGCTTGAAGCTTTTTAAGGGGCGGGTATTCAGACTTATAAAATGAACTAAGATCGCTATACTGGACCATAAGGTCATTATATTCACCTTTGAGCTTCTGAATAAGTGGGTCGTTAACGACTTCGAAAAACGAGTCATAATTCCCAGATGCTACAGATTTATAAATAGATTCTTTTACCACTGTGTCCGCTGTGGTCTGTGCCAATGAATTGTTTAGTGATTGGAGCGTACCATATATCTGATTCATATTTTGGTCAAGAGCAACTATATTATTTTCCTTCATGTATTGATGAAACGCCTTCTCAGATAGCGCTAGATCGCCTTCAACGTCGTCGAGTTGCTCTTGCAAAAATTTGCTCGCATCACGGGTAGCTTGGACTACACGATCATGGCTCCATTCAATATATGTATCCGCCATCGCGTCCGCCATCTTTGCCGCAAATTCGGAACTATAAGCTTCAAAATCAATTGTTAAGATTCGGGAATCTTTAGAGGGTGTTACTGTTACTCTTGACAGAAACTTATTAATTACCCTATCTTTTTTAACCTTTTCGCGATCAGTTTTTCCCACAAAGTTGTTCTTGCCTGTGTTTTGCTTAGTTACATCTTTATGAAGCCGCTCCTTAATAGGTCCGGCGACCGTATTAACCGCCCTCATCACATACGACATAACAATTGAAAGAGGATTAAGATTTGGTTCAGAGATATAGAAATCAGGGTGATCCCAGAGGTCATATTTACTGAGGACCGCTTCTGCCATTGCACGGCTAGCAATGAGATCTCTCTGTGTGTTAAAAAATTCTGGGTCCCTCGTTGTGATTTCCATCACATCTTGAAATCCCACTATCTGAGGTTTTTGAAGAGCAATTTCCACCGTGGATCTAGCTAAATACATAGGCTTTGTCAAGAGAGAAACAATAAGTGCCGAAGATAGTACTAACAGGATCAAAATAAACCCGATCTTCTTATGCTTCCATATGATATGCAAATAGGTATGAGGGTCTATTTGTTCTTCGTCATTAGTTGAGCGCAGAATTTCTATATTTTCTACATATTGCTTAGGAGCTCTATTTCCATAAGCAACAATATCTTTTCCTTTTTCGTTTTGTTCCATCGAATACGTCTCTAACAATGAAATATTGTAATTAAGGCCTTAAAAATACTACTGAGGTACATCTGGTACGCCACTAGAAACATTAAATGGGAAGGGCCAGAAATTGAGTCCCATCCTAAACTGTTGTAAAAATGCTACTATTGCATGTTGACCAACTATAACTATATCTCGATCCTGAAGAGGGATGTCTTGTTCAGCGCCACTTTCAATAGCCTTAAGATCAACCGGTATGATATCTTGCCGGCCATTTTCATATCTTACGAGTCTCACGTTTTTAGCACCAGATCTTAATCCCCCAGAAATCTGTATAGCCTGACTAAAAGTAACTCCAGGAGTAATCGGGAATTGGCCAGGCCTTCGCACGGCTCCATTCACATAGTAAACGCCTGCCTCAGGAACATAGATTGTATCCCCAACCTGTATTGGCAGTTCTAATAACTCCAAATTGCCTTTATCGACCTCTTCGAGATCAATTTCAATCAGTTTGTCCTCTCCTCCTCTAGCTAAGTATATAAACTCGCTGGCCGTATCTGAAAGTCCGCCCGCCAAGGCAAGTGCGTCAATCAAGCGTCCCTTTTTTAATAGCTCGAAATTTCCAGGATTCCTAACCGCCCCAAGCACAGCTACGTGTTTACTCCTGTATTCTTTAATAAAAACATTTACATGAGGGTCTCTTATGTATTTTTCGCCAAGAAGACCTTCAATTTTTTCTTCAGCTTGAGAGGTACTGAGTCCGCCAACTTCAACTTCGCCTAACAGCGGATATGAAACCATACCGAATGAATTTACCCTTACCTGATCATTCAAATCATCAGAACCATATACTGCGACCTCCAAAAGATCCCCCGGACCAATTAAATAATCATCTGTCACTGATTTTGAAGATGGGGCGGTGCCACTTTTGAATGATTTACTTGTTATTTTTTCATTTAAGTTTTCTATATCTTTATTCGTAGTGCGTACGCTTGGATTATTTTTGGGGGGATCTGGAATCGTGGATCCTGGAGCCGCGCTTATGCAACCCGTCATAACTAAAACCGACAAAAACGATAGCATTAATGAATGTCTCATGATATCTAACGGATAACGCCCCTTGCTTTAAGAGCAAACTTCCCTTCTTAACATAATGATAGAAGCTCTACAATATTTTTAAACTAGACTTTGGACTCTATTTAATATAGACAAGAGTTATAATTTGGATTTATATTTAAAACCTTCGACTTATACCGGAGTGAGATGTACTTGTTACCTCTTTTCAAACCTAATCCAAGAATATTTAAAAAGCACTCGAAAAAGTTGTAAGAAAACGTATAGTGGCATTAATTTGCGCCCCTGATATTTACTTAAAATAGAACTATTAAAAGTTTCTCTGATGCTAATTGCAAATGTAATAAAAATATTTCCCCGCCTCGCATCTTGTAGAAGTTTTTTTAAAAACGATACGATGATTCCAAGAGGGATAAAATTTCGAGTCTGATCTGCCACGAAGACATATCTAGAAATTAGACTTTTTAAAACTTTATCTTCAATATATCCGGTCGACTTATTCTCTTGCAAATAACCCAGTACTTCATCAGGAATTTCAGTACTTAATAATTCCTTTACTATCCAAAGGGTATAGTACATGTAGTTTATAATTCTATATTCTTTTGATTCGCTTAGTATTTGATCCCAGTTCAAATTTGTTTTGCATTGTTTAATAATCTCTGAAATATCAGATAGACCCCGAAGTTTCCCCAAAAATGTATCTGTGAGAGATACATGTAGGCATAGATGTAACAGCATATCTTCGGGAGATAGAGTCAATGTATTTACGCCAGCTATAACCATCCTGTCTGCCCTTTTCCAAACTCTTGAGAGGTCAATTGAATGAGGCTTTGAATTTGGAATAAAATTATGATGAATCTCTACTTGGACTAGCTTATCTTCTGATAAATAAGGAACAAGATGGTGATGATTATCTCTGAAATGGGTCTCGGAAGGGATACTATCTAATCTTGGACTATAACGTAGCTTCTTTATAATTTCTTCCGATAGTCTTAAGTGCTCTTTTCTGACCAATATATCAATATCAACCATCTTTCTTACGCCTCTATCCTGGTAAAAAAGTTCTGCCAGAGCTGCTCCCTTAAGCACTGCTATAGGAATTTCGGCCGCATTGAAGGCAGTAAGCACATTATTTAGCTCTTCGAAAAAAAGTTTGTTTTTAACAGTATTTAGGTAGTATTTTTTCTTCAACTCTTCCACAATGTGTCCAGGCATAACTTCAAGAACCTCCGGATAGTTCTTGCCCAGAGTCTTAAGGTTGAAATATACTATCGGAGCCAAATCAAGTTCAATTGATTTTGACACGATATAGTCCCAGGCAGGTTTTCGACCTATGATATTTACTGCTTCTTCCCTCTCCTCTGAACTAATTTCATTTTTTAAGAGGAGCACTATGAACCTATTTTCTTTTTCATTCATTGACTTAGGTTTTAGAATGTCCGTTAAGAATGAATAACCCTGCAGTAGGCCACAAAGTATCAGCACATAAACAAATAGTTTCTTGAGTCATTGCAGTAAATGTCTCGTAATTCGAGGACAGTCTCCAAAAAATAATGAATTTTCTCGAAATTACTCATATGTCATCCTCGAATGTTTTAGTCGGGGATCCATCGTTTAATTTTTTATTTTCTTTGTCTTGATACAAAGAAGCACTCCTTCGCCCCTTCGATAAGACTCAGACTAGGCTCTACGCAAAAATTCACTAAAATCCACCTTAATCCTCCTTTAGAAAAGGAGGAAAT
>DASWID010000051.1 GCA_036397855.1 Thermodesulfobacteriota bacterium
TTTGAATAACTGTGAGCCAGGGGAAAAGAGCGCCTTCTTGAAAAACAACTACACGGTCTGAACCAGGAGAGTTTACACGATTTCCGTTTGACCAAATTTCTCCATGCGTTGGTTTGTCGAGTCCCGCGATCATATTGAGGAGCGTGGACTTACCACATCCCGAAGGACCCAAAAGACAAACAAATTCCCCCACATGAATAGTTAGATTAAAATCATCAAGAGCGGTGACTCTTCCACGATTCGTCCTGAATACCTTTGACACATTCACTACCCGAAGCCTTGGCTGTGTTTTTTCAATCTTTTGAATGAAAATCTGCCAGACTCCGTTTTGTTCGATAACCTTGAAAGGGAAACCCCTTCTATCGCAGAATCTAGGGGCGTTTTCCTTGGCTGTAGGCTCGTGATCACATATTGCCTGAAGTATCTCTCTATCCGCCAGGTTTCTGATTGTATCCCTAATTACATTAAGCGGGTGAGGGCATATCGCACCTCGAATATCGATAATCTTATTTGGTTTGAATTCATCAAGGCCCTTTAATCCTTCCATTTGCACAGTTACATCTAGATTAGTCATATGTTCTCCTCATTTTTTCGTGATATCCAGTGTTATAGGTCGGAGACCTTTTTCCGTAAGCACCTCATTCAGTAAAGTAAGATCGTAAATGTTTGACAGGTCTGGCTGCTCCCTGCCCAGGAATCCCAGTTCAAATGCTGTGTTTGCAGACTTGAATAGAGAGCTGGCAATAGGGTCGTAGGTAATATCTATCCGTTGCATTGACGCATCAAGAACGTCTTGAGGCAGGGCTTTACCCGTCTCCCTCTTAATTTCTTCGTTAAGTATCTTTTTTGCCTCTTCTGGATTTTTGCTTATCCACTGTGTAAGTTCCACGTGGGCTTTTATCCATTTTTTTACAATTTCCGGATGTTCCTTTAAAAACTTTGTGCTTACAATAAGGTGGGTAGTAACAAATTCTCCTCCGGGCCAGATTTCTCTTTCATCCAGAAAAAGCTTGCCGCCACCCTCGAATATAAGCCTAGAGACCCATGGTTCGACAGTCCATGCTCCGTCAATGTCTTTTTTTAGAAACAGCGTCAATTGGTCAGGGTTAGCAAGTGGGATCACCTGCACCGTGCCACCTTTTTCCTTTGCTTCAAAACCTTTTTCTTTAAGCCATCCTCGGAGTGCTACGTCCTGAGTGTTACCCAACTGTGGCGAGGCTATCTTTTTACCATCGAAATCCTTTATAGCTTTTATCCCTGAATCTGCCCTAACCACCAGCCCTGCTCCGCCACTTGCCGCTCCACTGACAATGCGAAGAGCCTCGCCTTTAGATTTAACAAAGCCGTTAATAGCTGGATTGGGACCTATATAAGCAAGATCAAGCTGCCCGGCAAACAATGCCTCGATTGCCGACGGACCAGCATTAAATATCTTCCAATCAACCTCTGTGTTGTCTCCAAAAGCCTTCTCAAACCATCCATTCCCCTGTCCTATAACTCCCTGAGCATGTGTCACATTTGCAAAATGGCCTGCACGGATAGTTATATTGGAGTCCTTTGCAACTGCTGACAATCCCAAAAATAATAATCCAAGAGCTAAATCTGCTAATAATGTCACAAATAGACGCTTCATTTCAAATTCTCCTTGTGCCTCGTATGTCTTCGTCATTTGAAGGAGACAATTTGTGCAAGAGGCATGCCAGACCAAAAATTATTAGGTAACTACTCGAGATCCAGGTATCATCTGATTACTTGTGAACCATGTGCTGGTTAATACATGCCCAACGTGTATATTTATATTACAATTTTCATTCTTTGAATTTATCATTTCCTAAAGTGTATTAACAACTTACTATGTTAGAAATCTGAAGTAAACTTGATAAACCCTCTACGATATAAAGAACAAATGATTCTTAACAACAACACGCACCTGCTTTACCGATAAAAGAAATTGACAATCAAATATATCAAGTGTTAGATTCAATCATCATGTCGGAAGACAAAGAAAGGTTAAAACTAATCTTAAGAGAAAACTCCATTCTTCACGGTAAATTTGTTCTCTCTTCGGGCAAAGAAAGCAATTTTTACATTGATGCCAGGCTTACGACACTCCATCCCGAAGGTGTTTACCTGATAGGAAAAATATTCCTGGATGAAATTGTTAAAAACCCGGACATAAATGCCGTTGGTGGGCCGACAATGGGAGCGGACCCGATTATTGGTTCAATTCTGGCTCTCAGTAATAAAAACAAACATCCATTGCATGGTTTTATCGTAAGAAAAGATGAGAAGGATCACGGAACAGGGAAATTGATTGAAGGAAATCTGAAATCTGGAGATATTGTCGCAATAGTTGAAGATGTCATGACCACAGGCAGGTCAATTTTTCGGGCTATTGACGCTGTAGAAAAACTAGGGGCTATAGTAAAAAAGGTATTAGTTATAGTTGATAGAGAAGAAGGCGGAAGAGAAAGGGTCGAAGAAAAGGGTCACGAATTTTTTTCGATTTTTCAGATCGGCGAGTTGTTAGAATAATTCAATGACAGAAAGGACGGGCGGGGTTTTCCAACCCGGCAGGGATACTAATTTGTCATCCCCGAGGATAGTTGTCGGGGATCCAGACACATTTTCATGGATTCCCGCTAAGCATCCGCGGGAACGACAGAAAGGATAGGCGGGGTTTTCCAACCCCACATCAAACTTGCTTGGTTTCAAAAAATTATTATCGCATTAAATCAAACCAAGCTCTTAGGAAACGTTATATTATACTCTTCGAGCTTTCTACGGAGGGTCAGGCGATTAATGCCCAGAAGTCTGGCAGCTTTTGACTGGTTCCAGCCACTTGTATTCATTGCCTCCTCAAGTAAAACCCTCTCAGCTTCTTTTAGGATATTATTGTAAATGTTTCCATTAGTCCCACTTGAGTTTAGCATTCCTCTTACTGAACTACGAAGTGGTTCGACATATGAATCAGTCGAACTGACTTGTGAGAATGAAAGAGCATTTTCCAGTTTTAATTCATAAGAAGTCAGATAGGGCGTTTTGGTAAAGGCAATTGCCTTACGAATAGTATTTTCAAGTTCTCTTATGTTTCCAGGCCAGTCATATTCCATCAACGTCTCTAAAAATCTCCCGGTAGTCCCAAGTATTTCCCTTCCGACTTGGCTGCTATGACGGCGAGTGAAACATTCCACAAGCAGCGGAATATCTTCTTTCCTCTCGCTTAGAGCTGGAAGATGAACCTTTACGACATTGATTCGAAAATATAGATCCTCCCTGAACTTTCCCTCACGAACCATATCCTCCAAGTCTTTATTCGTTGCCGCTATTATCCTTATATCTACCGTAATTTCCTTGTTATCTCCAAGCCTGTTAAAGGTCTTATTCTGAAGTACCCTGAGTACCTTTGACTGTAAGGAAAGAGGCATGTCTCCTATTTCATCCAGAAAGATTATCCCACCATCAGCTTCCTCAAATTTTCCAATACGCGGGTTACTAGCCCCAGTAAAAGCGCCCTTCTCATAACCAAATAGCTCTGCTTCAAGAAGCGTTTCGGGAATCGCAGCACAATTTATTACCACGAATCGCTTTTCCCATCTGGTACTTACCTTCCAAATCGACTCGGCAACCAGGTCCTTTCCTGTTCCACTTTCTCCAGTGATAAGCACCGGTACGTCCACTCTCCCAATCTGCCCTATAAGCTTACATACCTCTTGAAGAACCGGGGAGTCACCGACGATTGCGCAAGTGACACTGCTGCCCTCGATATCTCCATGGAACTGAATTAGTCTGCTTCTGAGTTCGGATCTTATCCCTAAAGCGCGGTTTAGAATTTCCAATACATTTGAATGATCAAAGGGTCTAAACAGACAATCAAAAGCGCCAAATGTCATTGATTCTACAAGATACCTCGCCCCCCTTTGGGACGTAACAACGATTACAAATGAACCATCCTTTAGCGTATTAAGACAACTAATGCCTATACTATCAACATCCAGGAAAATCACATCCGCGCCCCGCGCTTTTTCAATATTACTTTGACTGGATAACTCTATACCACTGGGTATAATAAGTTCCAGTTCCTTAATAAATTTAATGTCGGTAGATAATAATATTACTTTCCCTCGCATTAAATTCTCGGATCTCATTGTAACACAAATATACAGTGTGATTATAATCTAATCAAGAACGTGTCTATCAAGACTTTGTAATTAACTAATATCAAACCTTTTCTTTCAACGGTATATTTTTTGCAAGTGTTAACTCACTTTTACATCAAAACTCAATTACCACCGAATCTTAAGGAGACATAAAATTGGAGTTCGTACTCCCGATCGCTATAGTTTTATCTGTTTTTCTGGCTGTCAATATCGGTGCTAACAATTCAGCCGCATCCATGGCCACAGCATATGGCGCAGGTGCTAGATCTAAAAGGGAAGCAATAATCCTTATCGCGGTCTTCGCTTTGCTGGGGGCTCTGATTGCGGGCACTCCTGTTATAAAGACACTGGGGAAGGATTTGGTCCCTGAGTCAGTCCTTTCCTCGAATCTGGGTCTAGTCTTCGTGGTTCTCATAATTGGAATAATTTTTATTTCCTGGGCGAATATAATGCGCGTCCCCGTCGCAACTACGCACGCGGTCGTCTGCGCTATTGCTGGCGTTGGCCTTTATTCACACGCTTTAAATGGAACAAAATTTTTAGAGATAGTCATTTGGTGGATAATAACTCCTTTTGTCGCGTGGTCGTTAAATTACTCCATCGGAAGATTTTTATATTTTAAGACTCTCAGATTTCTCACTAATCGCTATTCAGAAAGATCAATAAATAGAATTTTATCCTTTTTCCTTACGATTTCAGGAATCTTTGTGGCCTTTTCGGCTGGTGCCAATAACTCTGCAAATGCTGTAGGGCCCTTAGTTGGTATGGGACTTATCAATGCATTCTCCGGCGCTATAATTGCAGGTGTCGCCATGGGCATAGGTGCAATACTACTTGGCGGCAGGATTCTTGAAACCGTTGGTAAGGAGATAACTGAGATATGTGTTCTAAGGGCGATTTCAGTTGAATTTACCGGTGCTACGCTACTTCTTATCGCCTCAATATTTGGAATACCGGTTTCACTAGCTGAAATCATAACTTCTGGTATAATAGGTTTTTCCTGTGCACAGAGAGGGTTCCCCGCTACGGCCCAAAATAGACATGTGGCGCGCATAGCGTTTTTCTGGTTTGTTGTGCCTTTTATCGCTATTGGATTGAGTTACATGCTCTCTTCAATATATTTCAAGTATGATATCGGAGCTATCATAGGCAGAAACTTTTAGTAGAATTAAGGAGAACTTATAATCATGTCTGATATAATCCAACCCCATGGTGGAAAACTGGTAAACAGATTACTTCAAGGGAAAGATAGAGAACAAGCCCTCGTAAAGGCGAGAAGTATTAAAAGTATCAAAGTTTCTTCCAGAATAATTTCGGACATAGAGCTAATAGCAGTTGGGGCTTTCAGTCCCATTGAAGGATTCATGGGAAAAGAAGACTACGATAGTGTAATTGAAAATATGAGGCTTAAGGATGGACTTCCATGGAGCATTCCAATTACACTTCCTGTGTCAGAAGAAGCGGCGACCGGCTTTGAAGAGGGTGAAGAATTGTCGATTCTTGACCATGATGGAAATATAATTGCAATACTCATCCTTGAGGAAAAATATCTCTATGATAAAGAAAGGGAAGCAAAAAATGTTTATGGAACCAGTGACTTAGCTCACCCTGGAGTAGGTGTGCTTTATAGCCAGGGTAGTATTCTTTTAGGTGGAAAGATAAGCCTTATCAACAGACCACAGAATATTGAATTTCCAAAGTATACATTGGACCCCTCACAAACGAGAGAGATATTTAAAAATAGAGGATGGAGAACCATTGTAGCTTTCCAAACAAGGAACCCAATACACCGCGCCCACGAATATATACAGAAATGTGCACTAGAGATGGTTGACGGTCTGTTAATCCACCCGATTGTGGGCGAAACAAAATCGGACGATATACCGGCTCACCTACGGATAAAATGCTATGAAGAACTGTTAGAGAATTACTATCCAAAGGATAGAAGTATGCTCGCAGTTCTTCCGACTGCGATGAGATACGCAGGTCCTAAGGAGGCTATCTTTCATGCGATCGTGAGAAAAAACTACGGATGCACGCATTTCATCGTAGGTCGCGATCACGCAGGGGTCGGCAACTATTATGGAACCTATGACGCCCATAAGATCTTCGATAGTTTTAATCATGATGAAATTGGCATCACGCCGTTGTTTTTTGATCATGCATTCTATTGCAAGAGATGTAACGGAATGGCAACGACAAAAACCTGTCCCTGTCCACCTGAAAATCACGTCCACCTGAGCGGCACGAAGGTTAGGGAATTGCTTAAGAATAAACAGCAATTGCCTCTGGAGTTTACTAGACCGGAGGTGGCAAAGATTTTGATGGAAGCCTATGGTAATCAATGAAATGAATAACAAATGAGGCAATAGATAATACGTAAAATTAAAAATGGGAGAGAAATATGAGATTTGATCAAGCCCAATTAAATGACTTGAATAGCATGCATTCCGATAAATCTGCCGAAGAGGTTCTGAAGTGGACACTCGATAACCTTCATCCTCACGTCGCTCTGGCCTCGAGCTTCGGAGCTGAAGACGTAGTTTTGATCGACATGCTGACAAAGATAAACCCAGAGGCAAGGATATTCACGCTAGATACCGGAAGGCTCAACCAAGAGACTTATGACATTATGGACAACTTAAGAAGCAAATACAAGATTAAATTCGAAGTAATGTTCCCAAATCAGGACGACGTCGAGGCAATGGTCAGGGAGCATGGGATGAACCTTTTTTACAGATCGCAAGCAAACAGAAAGCTTTGCTGCGGGATCAGAAAGGTTAACCCGCTAACTAAAATTTTATCAACGCTCGACGGCTGGATAACCGGGATAAGGGGCGACCAAACTCAAAACAGAGCCAATGCGAACAAATTCGAAATTGATAATCAATTTGGTGGGATATTAAAGGCCAATCCGCTTATAGATTGGACATGGGATCAGGTTTGGGATTATATAAAAGCCAATAAAGTACCGTACAATAAACTCCACGATAATGGATACCCAAGCATAGGTTGTGAGCCGTGCACGAGGGCCGTCAAGGAAGGAGAAGATCCTAGAGCCGGCCGATGGTGGTGGGAAAGCGAGTCAGATAAGGAGTGCGGCCTCCACATGGATCACAGGGAATAAAACGGCATTAAGTTCATATAATAGATATCCATAAAGCTGAAATCATCTTATCGTCATTAATATTCTTGAGTGGAAGATTAATCTGTCTAACATACCTCTTTTTTACTATCCACCCTAACCCTCGTAATTTTAACGTCATCTCCCGTGCACATATCTACCTTTCTTATCAACTCTTAATTGATTGAATTTCATCACTTAGAATTTATGAAAAAACGAACAGATTTTTTACACTACTGAAAAAAAGTATTGATTTTTTTATAAATATCTGTATCATTGAAAAAACATAATACGTCAAAGGAGGAGAGATGGCAAAAAGTAAAGCGATAACAAAGTCTGAGATTGCTTCACATATTTCTGAGAAAAGCGGTTTAACGAAAAGGACCGCTTCTCAGATTCTGGATGACTTGGCAGCCCTTGCGTATAAAGAGGCCAGAAAGAATGGCGAGTTCACTTTCCCAGGGCTTGGTAAACTGGTTCTAGCAAGAAGAAAAGCAAGAAAGGGAAGAAATCCCGCAACCGGTGAATTAATAAAAATTCCCGCTAAGAGAGTTGTTAAGTTCAGAGTAGCAAAAGCCTGTAAAGATTCTATTCTTGGAAGTTGAGAGCAACTTTTCAGTTCAACTTTTTTATTTCAAAATTAATTTAATCATGCAGATGGGCGACGTTAACATTTGGACTGACCAAGCATATCATAAGTTATACTCTTTAAGCTAATTTGAAAAAAGTCAGTTTCTGCTCTACAGAATTATAGAGCGAAATCCGTGCAGCTCGCGCGCGGGCATTGAGCCTAGGACCATCGCATTGGGAGATAGATGTAGCAGAGGACTATAGTCTGCCATAAAATTAATGGAACGGAACCCAATCGGGACAAGAATGTCCCGACTATCCATGATAAATACCGCCATCAATAGCTATAGGCGGGGTTTTTCAACCCCGCATGGATTAAACGTAACGAATGAAAATCTACCCTACGAGATCGTCGAATTGATGCGTGTTGCCCACCAATCGCAATGCTCCGACACGGGTAGCCCACCAGTCTTGCTGGTGGAATATTGTGCAACGAGCAAGACTCGTTGCCTACCCATGAGATCAAATGTCAGTAAAAAGACGCAAACCCAGAGAAGTTATCCTGATCTACGATGGGCGCATCTTCAACATGTTCAAATTTCGGGACAAGAATGTCCCGACTATCCATGATAAATACCGCCATCAATAGCTATAGGCGGGGTTTTTCAACCCCGCGACGAAAATGCTTACTACTCCTTCTGTCTTAATGCCAGGGTAATTTTCGTGTATGCCGCTTGGCCAGCGGGAAGTAGACCCCCAAAAAGTCCGATAACGAGCGACAGTGAGAGCCCAGTAATTATCAGTCCTGGTGTCAAACGAAAAGCGAATACCACTTCAGAGAAGGTTTTAAAGTTTGTTGTGCCAGTAACATCACTTATAGCAAATTTCACAATCACTAAGCCCATCAAGCAACCGACAATACCACCCATAAGACATATAATAAGCGATTCCGCGACGAAGGAGGTTAGTATTGAATATCGCGAAAATCCAAGGACCCTTAAGGTTGCGATTTCCATCGTACGGGTTGAGATATTCGCATACATAGTATTCATGGCCCCGAAACTGGCACCAATAGCCATGATGATCCCGATGAACATCCCTATAAACTTAATGGGGTCAGCCACGGCGGTCTGTCGATCGTAATATTCTCTTTCAGCCGTTCCGTCCAGGGAGAGGCGTTGGTCACTTTCGAGAGCGTTAATAAAGCTCTTCTGATTCGCCCTATCCGAAACTCTTACTAAAATCGAAGAATAAATCGCTCTCTTAAAATCTCCCATTACTCCCTGAACATCTGACCAGATTTCGCTGTCGGCCGCGGTTCCACCCGCATCGAATATCCCAACAATCTTCCATCTATTTGACCCTGCACGAACAATGTCTCCTACACTCATATTCTTGAAACGTTTAGAAATCCCCCGAGAAACGATTACTTCGGAAACGCCGGGATTAAACATCTTTCCCTCTACGATCTTGAAATTAGGCCTTAAAAGTGGACCTTTTTCCGACACTCCCCTTACAGTAACATTGGAAGCCCCTCCCTCTATCTTCTCCAAATTTACTACAACTACCAGCTCCGCCGAGATCAAAGGCTTATAATCAGCGCCTTTATCAATGCCTGACAACGCATAAACCAATGGCACTTGATCCTTATATATTCCCGATTGTATCTCTGATTGCGAGTTTTTCCTGAGAACTATAACATTATCAGAAGAGCCGGATGCCTTGAATACGCTGGTTAAACCCTCTGCAAGGGCTAATACCGAAAGAAGCACAGCCACCACAAGTCCGATTCCGAATGCCGTCAAACCGGTTGTTATTTTACGAACGGCTATGTTTCTTAGATTGTACTTTATCGGTATAGACATTCCCTTATCCTATGTATCTTAGTCCCTCTCTAATCGAACGCCTGCTAGACCCAATCGCCGGAATTATAGCCGAGAAGATTCCAACCATCATACTCACGATGATAGCCAGTAAGATCGTCTCCGGATAAAAGGCCAGTCCTTTTGCAAGACCTCCCATTGGTGTGGTGGCTAGGAAAGACTTTAAAGGATCAAAAGTTAGAACAAATATTACAACCCCCAATATTCCACCTATGGCACTCATCACGAGGCTTTCGCCCAGGATAAAAGACAATATCATAATACGGGTAAATCCCATTGTTCTTAGAACGGCAATCTCTCTAATTCGCTCCCGAGCGGAAATAGCAATTGTATTAGCCGATATAAGTATCACAACCAATACAATTATTACGCCAATCGTAGTTATTAATAGCTTCACGTTACCCAGCATCGAGACGAAACCCATCTGGAAGGCCTTTTCACTTTCCGTCTTTGTTGGATAGGCAGAATTCTCAAACAATTTATCAATTTGAGTTGCAAGCCGGGTTGCCGATTCCGCATCTCCTGCCTTCGTCCATATCGTCCCAGCCCTCCCTTTAAAACTGGGTAGCGCTTCTTCCAGATATTTTCTGTTAAAAAACAGCGCATCAGATGCGCCGGTGGCAACCTTATATACCCCGCGGACTGTAAGCTGGAGAGTAACTGGATAAATAGTCCCCACGATCACAATTTTATCGCCAATTTTCCATCCAAATTTTTCTACCAAGTCTTCTCCAACAATACAACCCGATGCGTCGTTAATCCAATCCTCTGTAGACCCTTTCACCATAGAAGCATCATCAAAAACATTTAATAGCGATTTGGGCTCAACTGCAAATCTGGCAAAAAAATTCTCGGAACTCTCGTCAATGTAAGTACCGCCAAACCAAGCGAAATTAGTGATAGCCATTACTCCGTCCAAACGCGAGATTTTATCGGCATAGCTTGCGGGGATCGGGTTAGTTATACCGACTTTGTGTCTTGTTACCAATCGGAACATCCCACGCGTTTCAGATGGATCAGGCTGATCTAGTACTTGGAGGAAGGAATTTAATAGACAAATCAGAATTAATGGAATCAATATCGAAATAATTGTTAATACCGATCTGGTTTTTTTTCTGAATACATTCTTCAATAAAAAGGGAATATATTTCATGTTTTTCCAGATCCCCGTACCTCGGAGAAACTAATTAGAAATAGCCTGATTATTATTCATGGGTACATCAGCTCTCAATAGACCTTTATCAAGATGGATAATTCGAGACGCACGAGCCGCCGCATTTTGATCATGGGTCACCATTACGATAGTTTTTTTGAATGTCTTATTCAAATTTTCTAGCAGAAAAAGTATCTCCCCGGCACTCTTAGCATCCAGATCACCTGTCGGTTCGTCAGCTAGTAATATTGTAGGATCAGTCACAATTGCGCGCGCAACACCAACACGCTGTTCTTGTCCTCCTGAGAGCTGGCGCGGGTAAAACGAGCTTCTGTCCGTCAACCCCACTATTTCCAGCGCAGTTTCAACATGCTCTCGTCTCTCCGATTTACTGAGCGGACTGAGTAGTAGCGGGAGTTCAACATTTTCAAAGGCGGTAAGCGCTGGAATAAGATTATAGAATTGAAAAATGAAACCAACGTGTTGGCTTCGCCAACGGGCGAGTTCACCTTCAGTCATGGCTGAAATTTCATCTGGACCTACAAATATCTGCCCGTCAGTCGTACCATCAATCCCAGCTATGAGATTAAGAATGGTGGTTTTGCCAGACCCCGAGGGGCCCATTATTGCTACGAATTCCCCTTCAAACATCCCTAGGTTTAAACCATCTAATACGGTGATTTCCTCAGAGTTGGTATCATATTTTTTAACCACATTGACCAATTTGATAAGAGCTTCGGACATCAGCTATTTCTCCTCATCCTCCAACCGAATCTTATCTCCGTCTTTTAGATTAGACTTTCCGGCCTCCCTGACTACTTGCTCGCCACCAGCCAGACCCTCTCTTATTTCCATCTGGGTGCCAAATTCATCGCCGGTCGTAACAGGCTGGAACCCGGCCCTGTAGTTATCGACTATGAAGACCCCCTTCTTTCCCTCATGGTCTACGATAGAAGACGCTGGAACCAATATTAGATTTCTTTCAATCCCGTCTTTATAGACCGCGGGATCTAAAAAGTCAATTTTACACGACATCTCCGGAAGCACCCTGTCATCTTTGTTTAAGAATTCGACCTTTACGGTGACCGTTCCCTTTTGTCTGTCCGCTGTGGGAACAATTTGTCTGAGACGGGCTTTATATCGGTGTTCTGGAAAGGCGTCCAGTATGATCTCAGCCGGCATTCCAACTTTGATTTTCCCCAGATTTTGTTCGTTGACATCTGTTTCCGCTTCGAGGGAATCGAGATCAACTATGACGGCGAATGTTGCGCCAGCAGACCCTGCACCCCCGAAACCCTGGGGTGTTACTGTCTCTCCCAAAAAGGCCTTCTTAACTGTGACAACACCGGTTATAGGAGCATAGATCTGGGTATTATGAATCAATTCATCGGCATTTCGGAGTTTAGCTTCCAGCACCCTAACCTGCGTCTTAGCATTATCTAAAGTTTGCGGACTAATAACGCCCTTGGCAAACAATTCCTCTTGCCTTCTTGATTCCGTCCTTGCATTATCCAAATTGGAAGCTATTTCATCCCTTTGCGCCTTAAGCTCCTGGTTTTCGAGCCTTGCAACCAGCTCTCCTTCCTCGACCTTTTGTCCTTCCTCGAGGTTTATCCATGAGATTCGTCCAACCGACTTTGGTGAAATCTCTGCCTTTTTTCGGGCTATCACATACCCACTGGATGTAAGCAAAGTCGATGCTTCAGAAGCACTCACACGGCTCACAGTGGCCGTGGACACTATAGGATTTAAAAATGGAATCTCATCCAACAACCCAAGAATGAGCAGGATACAAATAACCGCCAGACCTGATAGTGCGACGAAATATCTTAAGCGATTCCGTCGTGATGAAGGTTTGCTGCGGTCTATCCTAAGAGAAGAAACATCGATTCTTTTTTCACTAGGTTCCATTTGCAAGGGAGCTCCTATTTGATCCTTAAGGAATTTGAGTACCTTAAAACATGGTCCTAAAGTTAAGTCCTACGCCCTTTAATTTGTCTTTGTTAATTACTCTACTCATTATCGCGTCTTGAGAACGTCTCATAGCTTGTCAGCTTACGAGCAGGTCTTTAATCCACCATGACGTAAGTTACTCTCATTATTTTCGGGAAAATAAAAAGAAACATATCTCGACATAAGACTAATAAGTCAATAAAAAATATCAATCTTAACCCACAAGAAAAAATCGTAACAGGATAAATATACCCTTTATTTCTCAACATGAAACCTCAAAAGATGTTCGAGGTTTAAGATGGCCACCTTTTTGCCGAACCAATAGAACACCATCAGTATATTGAAATTTATGGGCCGGAAGTCGTTCGATCACCCTCCTGAATACAATCGAGGAAGTTCAAGTTACTTAGGAAAGGCAGGTTCTGCCGGTATACCGAACGATAGGCTTCAGCGCCAGTGCTGTTATGGTCGTCCTGCCATTTATTCGGTCTCGTTCGATAAAGGATCAGCATAAGGATTTAGGCCCAATTACAAAGAAGTTCTCCCAATTTATGACACTCGAAAATTTTTCAAGATGCGACCCGCAGAGCTCCCTGATCGCGGGTAATTCATCCTCGGAAATATGAGTAATATGGGGAGCCGGCTTCCTAAATGGCATCCCTATTTCTTCCATCTTGACGATGATATCGTCGCTTTCATCAGGCAACTTAAGGAACTCGAATATTCTACTCAATGATTCCTTTGGCTCATCGATGAGTGTCTCGTAGGTCAAAAAACAACATCTCTTGGACGAATTCAACGTGGCTAAATCCCTCAACGCATTACCGATCCACTGCATGTGGTCACCGGCCATGGATACAACATCCAACTGAACAGATTGGAGATTGACGGTTCGATTGGCCTGCTCCATGAAGTAACCCATCCCCGTTTGATCGAAATTTTGATGTTTTCCAACCAGGTTGCGGTACAGGAATAGGGGAGGTTGCGCCTGTTCCCGCCAAATCTTGATGAACTTGAGCTTCGAATCTACACAGGTAACGGGATCTCTATGAATATATATAAATT
>DASWID010000052.1 GCA_036397855.1 Thermodesulfobacteriota bacterium
TATGAAAAACCTTTAGTTAAGTTTGATCGTATACTTGAAACGTATCTTGCGTTTACTCCAAGGGGCTTTGAATCATTCCAGAGAGCGATGCCGCTTTGGGTAAATCATAAGTTGGATATGCCTAAAGCAATATTAGATGAACTTGGCGCTGAATTCAGTGGACAACTCTGCTTCACGGATCATCATGAGTCTCATGCTGCCAGTGCATTCTTTCCTTCTCCGTTTGAAGAAGCAGCCATTCTTACGCTAGATGCGGTGGGTGAATGGAGCACGAGTTCGGTCGGTGTAGGACGTGGCAATCAAATTGCCGTCACTCACGAAATGCGTTTTCCTCACTCTTTAGGGATGCTATACACGGCGTTCACATATTATACTGGGTTCAAGGTGAATTCTGGTGAATACAAGCTTATGGGGCTTGCACCATATGGCCAGCCCAAGTATGTGGATGCGATCTTGGAGAAGATTGCAGACATTCGAGAAGACGGCTCTCTTTGGCTGGACATGTCGTATTTCAATTATTGCCAAGGGTTGACCATGACTTCTGAGAAGTTCCATAAACTTTTCGGGGGACCGCCTCGAAGTCCCGAGAGCCTTATCACTCAGAAGGATATGGATTTAGCAGCTTCTATTCAGGGCGTATGTGAAGAAGTTATGCTGCGTGCGGCCAGATATGCGCATAAGCTAACTGGAATAAAGACTCTGGTTATGGCTGGCGGCGTAGCCCTCAACTGTGTGGCCAATGGTAGGGTGCTGCGTGAAGGGCCCTTTGAGAATATATGGACACAGCCTGCTGCCGGGGATGCAGGAGGGGCTCTCGGCTCGGCATTACTGGTTTGGCATCAAATGCTTGGCAAACCACGCCAAGCCCATCCGCAAGACAGTCAGAATGGATCCTTATTGGGACCAGCCTTCAGCAATGATGAGATTGGCTTGTTCCTTGACTCGGTTGGTGCCAGCCATGAGTATATCGATGATGAAAGTATACTGGTTGATCGTGTGGCTCATTTGTTGGACGAGGAAAAGATTGTAGGCTGGTTTCAGGGACGAATGGAATACGGTCCTCGGGCTCTTGGTTGCCGCAGTATAATAGGAGACGCCCGTTCTACCACTATGCAACAGATGATGAATCTCAAAGTCAAGTTCCGTGAATCGTTCCGCCCCTTTGCGCCGTGTGTTCTGCGTGAATTCGTAGATGAAGTCTTTGAGATGCGCCCTAACGAGGATAGCCCCTACATGTTACTCGTAGCTGCAATTAGAGAAGATTGGCGAACGCAATTGAGTGAAGAAGATCTAAGAAAATTGCGGGATCCTGATTTAAGGATCCGTGTGTCCGTACCACGATCAAGACTACCAGCGATAACACATGTTGATTATTCGGCCAGGATTCAAACGGTTGATCCTGATCGACACGGTCGTTTCTATCGCCTGATGCGACGATTCTATGAGTTGACGGGTTGTCCAGTGATCGTAAACACAAGTTTCAACATACGGGGAGAACCTATAGTTTGTACTCCCGAAGATGCCTATCGTTGCTTTATGGCAACAGATATTGATTGTTTGGTACTTGAAAACTATTTACTAATGAAAAACTATCAACCTTCAAGCTTATTGCAGGACGCAGAAGCTTATAGAGCACAATACTCTCTAGATTAATGTCTATTATAATCCTACCATCACGACCCCGCCCCGCATGGCTCATGGGTTTTTGGTTAGGCTTGACCCTTGCCGGAGGATTACTGATCGGTTCTCTCTTGGCACTGCTAGTAAGTCCCATATTGTCTGGTGTAACTGTAATCCTGGCCCTGATGTTTACCTTGCTTGGCTTCCTCCAACGACAAGTAGCATCCATAGTGTACGAAGCATGGAACAGAGTTGCTCGGCGGTTTACTAGGGTGGCAAGGATAGTTCTTATGGGCATATGTTTCTACATTATTTTTGTAGCGGTGGGGCGTACGGGATCATCGCTAGGGCTAGCTCGTCCGACTAGCGGGAGATCTATGTGGGTTCCTCGGAAAACACTTCAACCTATCGGGTATCCCCACCAATATAATGTGTCAAGGAAAGAGTTACCTCAGAGGGGGTGGATCCCTACTTTTCTCTCATGGGCTGCACAATCGGGCAACTTTTGGGCGTTTTGCTTATTACCCTTTTTGATTCTACTGAGGTTTCTTGAGACTGAAGAGGAAAGCAATTTCCCCAATAATATCTATTCGCTATTCTAGGAGTTTAGATTGGCTAGTATTCGCCTTATAATAGCGGGAATTGTCTCGCTGTTTGGAATGATTTTAGCAGTTCCTATTATTTTTCTTGGACTGCCTTTTTGGGGCATTGCATCTCTCACAAGGGTATTTTCTCGACTGTTTGAACGACCGTATTTATCCTGGAAACAGCTCATTGAATTCACGCCAACTATTGGTTGGAAGCCAAAACCTAACCTCAATGCATTCTATCTCACTGCTGTCGAGGATGGAATATTTAGCGTTATAACAGATTCGGAGGGGTGGCCAGGTAAAGCAACGCTTGGCGAAAGCGAAGTTGTAGTTTTCGGGGACTCTTTTGCATTTGGTTATGGAGTACATACTAAGGAGTGTTTTTTTTCGCAACCCAATGGAAATATTCGCATTAAGGCTATTGGTGCACCTGGATATAATATGGTTCAGGAAATTCTATTAATGAGCAAATTATCTTCACAACTTAAAGGCAAGCTGGTGGTTTGGTTTATTTATTTCGGCAACGATCTTTATGAAAATCTGCAGCCCAACTTTTACCGATATAGAATGCCATTTGTTCGGAAAGTCAATGGGACCGGGAATTGGGAAATTGTAACCAGTCATATAAGCCAAAATCAGTGGCCGTTAAATCCCGAGCGTAACTATTATAAAAGGCTGGCCGAAATTTGTAGTCCGACTTTTCTTGCCGACCGTGTTTACTCTGCCTGTGAGTTTTTAATACGTAAGGGTAGCGATATCTGTAAGCAATCAGGTGCACAACTGGTAGTCATGACGATACCCGACATTACCCAGATCAGTAAAGTCCGCATGGAAACCCTGGCTATGCATGCACCAATCCCGGAATGTTTCGATCCTGGTCTACCGGACAAAAAGATAAGGGAGATTTGTGACAAACTGGCTGTGCACACTCTCAGCTTTAAAGACTACCTAGGGGTGAAGGATCACAAGGACTATGATGTACATTGGAATGAGCGGGGGCATAAACGTGTAGCGGAAGTGCTTTATAATCTTCATCAAGACTATGTCTTGGGGAAGATGGTTATATAGGGATTTATGAGTATGGTTACGTTCACTCTTGTCGATGCTTAAAATTTTAGTTGTTTCGAAAGGCAGCTAACGGATTACTTGAAGGTTGGAGTATAAGCGATGTCAAATGGAAGTGCTGTTGGTAATCATCAACCATCAAGACTCGTGGCGGTTGTTGTTCCATTATCCGATAGAAAAGAATTGACAACAGAAGAAGGGATTTCATTCAGACATCTAATGCGCTTTCTTGGCAAATACGATAAATACCTAGTGGTTCCAAAGAGTCTGCAAGTAGACAATCCCGATTTCGGGATTAAGCGATTTGATGAACGATTTTTTGGTAGTCCAGCAGCTCATGCCAAATTGATGCTTTCTCCCAAATTCTATGGGGCTTTCACCGAATACAAATACATACTACTCTATCACCTTGATAGTCTAGTATTTTCAGATCAGCTTATAGACTGGTGTGAAACGGATTTAGATTACATAGGTCCACCTTGGCTCAATTGTCCAGATTCACCCTGGGTTAAGGTTCCTAGAGTTGGAAACAGCGGATTTTCCTTAATGAAGATAGAGAGTTTTCTAAAGGTTATTTACTCTCCGGGATATCGTGTCGAACCCGCCAAGTACTGGGAAGACTTTTGTGCTTCGAATCCTAGATATATTCAATATTTGAACCTCCCTAGAAAATATCTTAAGCGCCTTAAGATTTTTAATGGTATTAGATGGGAGATATTTAGGTGGCTCAAGGCTGAGCGCAACTCGGATATCTTTTGGTCTGACGAAGCTGTAAAGTACTATCCCGAGTTTAAGATCGCCTCTTTCGAGACGGGTCTTCGCTTTGCTTTTGAGGTTGCTCCAAGGCTATGTTTTGAATTAAACAATCATAAACTCCCATTTGGTTGTCACGCATGGTATAGATACGACCGGGATTTTTGGGGACCGTATCTTCTTAAGTAGATATGAGAGGCATGATGTATTTTTTGATTTTTAGAGACACAAGGTACTAGATTTATCGGGTTTTTACACAGATAAATGTATGATAGCTTAATCGCCCAATCAAAATCTGTTTCCCTACGAAAAACTTTGGTATCCCCGATTTAATCGAGCTGACTGAGTACTAGAGCGAGAAGTGGACATAGCGCAGTTGATCCTTAAAAAAACTGTGCTACTGAGCTGATGATTTCACAATAAACTCAAAAAAGAATAATTCAAACATAATGGATACTCTTGAAACGATCGACAGATGGGTAGTCATTAAAGTGCGTATCACAACGATCAAGGAGTGAGATTCTATGACTAAAAGAGCATTGATTACCGGAATTACCGGTCAGGATGGTTCTTATCTTGCAGAGTTTCTGCTCTCCAAAGGCTATGAGGTTCACGGTCTCATAAGAAGAGCAAGCACCTTTAATACACAGCGAATAGATCACATCTACATCGATCCTCATAGTCCAGTCGCTAGGCTGTTCCTACACTACGGTGACCTTACCGACTCGGGGCAGCTTACTAATTTAATCTATAATACATGTCCTGATGAGATATATAACCTCGGAGCGCAAAGCCACGTTAAGGTTAGTTTCGACATGCCTGAATACACAGGAGATACAACCGCTCTTGGTACAACCAAGATTCTTGAAGCTGTAAAGAGGAGCGGCGTTAAGTGTAAATTCTATCAAGCGAGTAGTAGTGAGATGTATGGCTCTTCACCTCCTCCACAAAGCGAAGTTAGTCCATTCAGGCCAAGAAGCCCTTACGCTGCGGCAAAAGCATATGCATTTTGGATGACTGTAAATTACAGAGAAGCTTACGGGATTTACGCTTGTAACGGTATCCTGTTTAACCATGAGTCCCCAAGAAGGGGTGAGACATTCCTCACTAGAAAAATTACAAGAGCAATAGCAAATATCCTGGCAGAGAGACTAAGGTACATCTATCTCGGTAATCTGGATCCTAGCAGGGATTGGGGGTTCTCCCCTGAATATGTTGAATGTATGTGGCTCATGCTTCAAAATGGTAAGCCGGAGGATCTCGTAATTGGTACAGGGGAGACACATTCTGTGAGGGAGTTTGTTGAAGAAGCTTTTAGTTACGTGGGCTTGGATTGGAAGGAACATGTAAAAATTGATAAAAATTACTTTAGACCTACGGAAGTTGAGGTTTTAATTGCCGACACATCCAAGGCCAGGAATGAACTCGGTTGGGAACCTAAGATAAAATTTAAAGACCTCGTAAAAATAATGGCAGACTCCGACATGAGAAACATGGGGTTAAGACCAATTGGAGAAGGCGATAAAATTCTTAAAGAGAAATTCCCGAATAGATGGTGGAAAATAGATTAGCTCGTAGCTGATAGCTAATGGCTGATGGTTCATAGTTGATAGTACATGTATATCAAGAATTCCATCAGCTAGTAACCATGAGCTAAGAACTAATAATTTTGAAATATGAGCATCGAGCTAAGAACTAAACGCATATTAGTTACAGGTGGATCTGGTTTTCTTGGTTCATTTGTGATTGAAAAGCTAAAGGAAAGGGGAGTAGATCCTTGCCATATATTTGTGCCAACAAGTAGTGAATTTGATTTAAGGAAATGGGAAAACTGCAAAACAATTACGAAGGATGTTGACATAATAATTCATCTTGCGGCAAAGGTAGGGGGGATAGGTTTTAATCGAAGCAATCCTGCAATCCTTTTTTATGACAATATGATTATGGGTGTTCAGCTCATGGAGGCGGCAAGGCAATCTGGGGTTGAGAAGTTTGTCCAAGTTGGAACTGTATGTGCCTATCCAAAATTTACACCAGTTCCCTTTAAAGAAGAGGACCTCTGGAACGGGTACCCAGAAGAGACAAATGCCCCTTATGGTATCGCAAAAAAGGCTCTTTTGGTACAAGCGCAAGCATACAGGGAACAATACTGGTTTAATGCTATATATCTTTTACCAGTCAATTTGTACGGACCTCGAGATAACTTCGACCTAGAGAGTTCGCACGTAATACCGGCCTTAATTAGAAAATGCATAGATGCAGTTGAGAAAAAAAGCGATGAAATAAAAGTCTGGGGTACGGGGAAGCCCACGAGGGAGTTTCTTTATGTAGATGACTGTGCTGAGGGGATATTACTAGCAACCGAGAGATATAACGATCCAGACCCTGTAAATCTAGGAAGTGGTAAAGAGATAAAGATAATAGAATTAGTTGAATTAATTGCTGACTTGGCAGGATTCAAGGGCAAGATTGTCTGGGATAACACCAAACCTGACGGGCAGCCGAGAAGGTGCTTGGATACCGAGAAGGCTAAAAACAAGTTTGATTTTGAGGCTAAAACATCTCTTCGTGACGGGCTCGGAAAGACAATTGAGTGGTATAAGTCGAACAAATAAATTTTATTAGAATCTAAATGTGACAAATTGAATTTTGTCCCAAAAATCCACAAATTATGAGGGACCAAAGATGCGTTTCCCAACCCTGACTGAGCTCCCGTCCCCGCCGGCGGGCAAAACCGGTTGGCCGTGGACGGAAGAAAGCCGGCCATTGCTAAACACGATGTCAGATGGTAGCCCCTGGCCACGAATAACTGTGGTGACGCCTTCTTTCAACCAGGGACAATTAATCGAGGAAACCATTCGCTCGGTACTGCTCCAGGGCTATCCCAATCTGGAGTACTTCGTGCTTGACGGCGGCAGCACAGATAACTCTATAGAGATAATCCAGAAATATGCACCTTGGCTCAGCTATTGGGCGAGTGAACCTGACTCTGGGCAAAGCGATGCAATTAATCGTGGGTTAAAGATGGGCTCTGGGCTTTTCGCCACGTGGATAAACAGCGATGATATGCTGTGCAAGGATGCGATTGTTAATCATGCATCCCGAATTGGCTTTGACCCCAATGTTGTATATGTAGGAATTTGCGTTCGCACAGACGTAGATCGCAAGATTCTCTTCAGCCGCCGCGGCAGAGTTCACTCCTTGGAAGACCTCGTTCGCATCAGAACAGTCTGGCGATCAGGTGGTCACATAGTCCAGCCGGAGGTCTTGTTTCCACTCAAACTGGCACTAGAGGTTGGCGGACTCAATGTTGACAATCACTTCACGATGGATTACGAATTGTGGGGGAAGTTTTTCCTTGCGGGAGCCAGGTTCCAGTACACAGAGATACCGTTCGGCATGTTTAGGCGATATGCCGAGCAGAAGACCCATGATGGAATGCGAACGACTCAAGCACTTATCGATAATGCTTCAAGGCTAGTGACCCTCGCTAATTGCTTTTCAGATGAAACTAAGAAAGAAATCTTAACAGACTTGAAGGCATACCAGGATGAGTACCAGAAGGCGTACCGAAAGCGTGCAGGACTATTTCGCAACTCAAGATCTAGACTGCAGAAATCGGCTAAGGGCGTCATTAAATTAATTGAGAAAGCAATTTGTTAATAGATCCTTAGTTCAGGCTACACTTAGAATGACTTCTTAACAAGATGGACCCTGCCAGATCTTCCTGAACTGCACCTTGTCACTTCTTGGGTAGAGATGAAAATTGCCGTTATGGTTGACCAGTTTTCATGCCGCGCATGAACATTGGTATTCTATCAGATCACGGGGCTCATAGACAAAGGTCATGATATAGATGTATTCATGCGAACAGGCCGGGGATTGACTCTGTGGACCGTGCAGAGTTGGCTGGTACAATTTTGGAAGGCGAACGCTTTATTTCTCTCCAAGGGGGGCACTCAAGATGCCAGCAAATAAGTTTGAACGTCCGGTTAAGGCGTTCGCCCCTATGTATGCGTGTTGGCAGAAGGGCGCGCAATGGCTTAGCATGAGCAGGAATACGGAGTAGCATGGCTTGTTGCGGAAAAGCTAAGCGCTTATCGGAATTTAGGGCGGGGAAATGCCCAACAATTGTATGTTCTTATAGATTGCTATGAATTAGGACCTTAATACTGAAAGGCTGAGGCCCTGTTTGGTCTGTCTCGCGCCGACAACAACGTCCTCACTCTGTAGCACTCTAGGCCCTATCCACACTCTTGTGGCTTTTGTTCATCTCCCACCTCCTATCGCTAATTATGATAGGGGGCGTCCACGAAATCGGGTGGGGAGTGCAGCTTTATGCCGTTACCTAATTTTTTAATTATAGGAGCTCAAAAGTCAGGAACGTCTTATTTTGCTAAGATACTGTCTCAGCATCCTGATATATTTGTTTATAAATCAGAAATCCATTTTTTTGATAAAAGTAAAAATTATAAGAAGGGGATAGCGTGGTATAAAGAGCATTTTCCCTCGTATGATAACTATAAATTCATAGGTGAAAAAACGCCAGATTATCTGTGGGCGAATGGAAATGGGGCGGAAGGTCATTTATCAAATGTCCATAAGAACTTATTTCACCATTTACCTCACGCTAAATTGATCATCCTATTACGGAACCCAGTTAGTAGAGCGATTTCAGCGGTAAATCATATTATTCGAACTGGGCGTATTTCGCCTCTACATAATATTGACCAATTATTAATTGGTAATAAGGCTCATCTGATTGAAGGGCATGGAATCATTAGTAAAGGAATGTATTATCAACAAATAAAGAGTTATCTTGAATTCTTTGACCGAAGACAACTGTTATTACTTATATATGAGGAAGATCTAATTATGAATTCAATGAGTGGATTAAAAAAGGTATGTAACTTTTTAGGCGCTGATTCAAATTTCAGTTTTACTAATTTAAAGAATCCCATCAATTACCATAATCGTTCAAGAATTAGCATGGTGGCTGACTATTATGCGCCTCAATTAAAACGTTATACAAAGTGGTTAGATAAATATTTCAGAGTCAATAAATTATACCCAAGCGATCAAACTATAAAAGAATTAAATGATATTTATACTGAACCAAATCAAATGTTTTTTGAGTTTATAGGGAGAAAGATTCAATCATGGCAATCGCATCTTTCTTCATGATTAAAAGTGTTTATTTTGAAATTTTAAGCCTAATAAGTAGGTCGATATGAAAATTGCTTTTCTCGTTCCGCTATTTCCATTACTATCTGAAACTTTTATTTTGAATCAAATTACAGGTCTAAGAGATCGAGGATATGAAGTTGATATTTATGCTTCTGGGCCTGGGAATGATCCAAAACAACATGGAGACATAGAAAAATATAATTTATTAAACTGTACTTCTTATACTGGAACTTTTGATCAAAAAATGCCCGCAAACCAACTCCTGCGGATCTTAAAAGCAATGTTCCTAGTAGTTACAAAGTTCCATAAGAGGCCGATGCCCATAATAAAATCACTAAATGTTTTCAAATTTGGTAAGCGAGCAGCTTCACTGAGATTGTTTTATGAGGCGATGTCGTTCCTGGATATGGGAATGGGTGAGTATGACATTGTACACTGCCACTTTGGTGGGAAAGGTAACTTAGGGGCCTTACTTAAGAGTGTTGATGTTATCAAAGGTAAAGTAGTCACCACTTTTTATGGTTATGATATTTCAGGTGCCGTTAAAAAACATGGAGAAGGCCTATATAACATTCTTTTTAAAGAGGGGGATGCGTTTTTTGCTATAAGCGAAAAAATGAAAAAGCAATTGATTGAAATGGGGTGCAGCAAAGAGAAAGTTTCTGTTCATCGGTTAGGCGTAGATACAGATAAAATTTGTTGTTCACCTCGCCATACGGAAGATAATGGTCAGGTGAAACTACTGACGATTGCCCGCCTGGTTGAAAAGAAAGGTGTAGAATACGGGATTCGGGCCGCAGCACAAGTACTGAAAAAATATCCACAGATAGAATACGATATTGTTGGTGATGGTCCTCTAAGGAGCGATTTGGAAAGCTTAATATACGCATTAGGTCTAGACGAGAGGATCAAACTCCTTGGTTGGAAACAACAGGAGGAAATAATCGAATTACTTAATAATGCTGACATTCTGCTGGCTCCCAGTTCGACTGCTGAAAATGGTGATCAGGAGGGAACCCCAACAGTTATAATTGAGGCATTAGCAAAAGGTTTGCCTGTGCTGAGCACGTATCACAGTGCAATACCAGAATTAGTTCAGGACACAAAATCCGGTTTTCTCGTTGCAGAGCGAGATGTTAATGGTTTATCAGAGAAATTAACGTATCTCGTCGAGCATAAACAATTGTGGTCTGAAATGGGAAAAGAGGGACATAAACATGTGGAGGACAATCATGACATCAATAAATTGAATGATCAACTTGTGAATTTATATCGTCAGTTAATGAATGGTAAACGATTTAATACATATGAATAATATGATGGAAAAGATTGTTGGAAGAGATGAAAGTTCATATTTTGATAGTATTTCATATAAAGATTGATAATAGTAGATAAAGCCGAGCTGGCAAAATCTCAACATAATAAGTTATGTAAGAGATTTTGCAGCTCAGCTAGGCTATGGAGTGACAGTTGCTTACGGAAAAAATTATTTATTGAAAAACTTGTTTGTTCCATATCTTATCCTCCTCCGTCAGAATCTTTTCGAAGAAAACATTCAATTCCTTCTCAAATCGCCACGAAGAAGATAGTCTCCCCATCGGGAGGATTCCAGAGTTTATCTTCGGCTCAAAAGTATGATCTATAGGAAAATGGCTACTACATATAACATTATCTGCTTTGGTTTTCTTCCATGGAGCAATATGTGGAAGCGGAACCAGAGTATGATGGCCGAATTAGCAAAATGCGATTTTATTAATAGGGTAATCTTCGTGAATCCGCTTGTTTCAATAAGAACATTTTTTCGTAAAAACAACAACCACAATAGCTCCTCAAGAATTATAAATACACTTTTCCCGTCAAAAGTTGCTTCTAAAATATTGGTATATGCACCAATGAATATTGTTCCCCATAGAAAATATCTAACTAAATTGAAAAGAATTGAGCATGGAATCACGTTAAAGTATATAAGGCATTTAAACGATCAAAAACCATATATACTTTTTATGAACTGCCCCAATATCATGATGCAATATCTTCTTGATGAGCTACTGAAAAGTGCAGAGTTGTCGATTTTTGACTTTTCCGATGATTTTGTTGAATTGGGCTACGGGGAACAAACGACAGAATTATTCCGACGTACCACGACGAAGTACGCAAAAGCAGCAGACATCGTTTTGACCGTGAATGACCACATAAAGAAGAAATATGGCTTTTTGAATTCCAATATACACGTAATCAGGAATGCAACTAACTATTACAATTTCAATCGTAAGGCTTACAAGACTATTGAATTTTTTGAAAAGGTGAAACAAGACAAAAAGCCTATAATAGGATATATTGGCATCGCAAACATGAGTAGAATTGACGCGGATGTGCTTGATTTTCTATTAGCGAAGAGGCCTGATTGGCAATTTGTTTTTATTGGTTCCATTCATTTAAAATTTACTGAGAGATATCTACACTATAAAAATGTCCAGCATATACCGCCTGTCGACTATGAAAGCCTTCCAGACTATATACGTTATTTTGATGTGGCCGTAGTTCCCTTTAAGATAAATGAAAACACCAAAGGAAACGATTTGCTTAAGCTCCATGATTACCTTGCTATGGGAAAGCCAGTTGTTAGCACAGACGTTGGCGGAGCCAAGGACTTGAAGGATAGTATTGTCATTGCTGACAGGCCAGTCGAGTTTTTGGAAGGAATTGAACAAGCTCTAGTGAATGACAACTACGAGCATGTGTTGAAGCGTAGAAATTTAGCTTTGCAAAATTCATGGGGGAACCGTGTTAAGGAGCTTGAGGAACTGATAAGAAATGAGCTGGATTTATAAGGGTGTGGGGAAGGTGTTGTGGTGGCGTTTTCAGAACGGCCGGTTGGCAGAGTAGACAATCTATTCAGTAGGCGAGGAGGTCCTGAGTCGCGACAATGAAATGGTAGTAGGTCTGGAAGCGTGACAGCTCTGATGAATCCTGAAGTGGGTGTGGCTATGTTCTACTGCGAGGACGAAGAACACTGAATATGAATCAAATATTTGGTTATCAGATTCTGCCTGAAGATGCTTCATCGAACCATTTCGTGTTTGATGAGACAAAGCTCGTATCACCATCCGCGAATTTCGACAGTAGACCTGGTCAAGTGCAAATTTTTGCTCAATCTAATTCGCATTTCCAATGCTGCTTTTCACAGAAATATCGGGCGTACTCTTATGTTTGGGGAATTCCCGCACACCCTGACATTTCCACATCTGATATTCCAAAATGGTGTGCAAATGCCGTTGTCGAAAGGCGCTATGGTCGTTTTAGAGAGCTTATTGGAACTTTTGTAGTCATAATAGATGAACCAGAGCAAAATCGCATAACTTTTGTGACAGATATTCTAGGGGTACGTCCGATGTTCCACGGGAAGCATAATGGCCGTATTGTTTTTGGCAGCAATGTATGGTCAATTCAGAGGGCAGGTCTCACCAAGGGTGAGATCGACTATGATGCTGTTAGTGCCTGGATTTCTTACGGCTACAATTGTACTGATGGCACTATTTTTTCTGATCTTCGTCGCTTACCACCGGGCTCAGCAGTCGTTTTGCAGGATGGCCAATTCACCCAGATCCCATACGTGGCATTTGAATCTAAATCACAAGCACCTGAAATCGAACAGGTTTCCGAAGAAGTTCATCACATTGTTTCATCTACTATCAAACCGCTGTTAGCTAACCATCCCCGTATAATTTTTTCGCTTTCGGGTGGTTATGACAGCCGGTATCTACTGGCTTTGTCTTTATCGCTTGGAAAGACATCTGTTGAATGTGCTACAGTCAGTTATACAGAGGAGGAGGGACATGTTGCCCATCAAGTGGCCGAGATACTTGGAGTCCCTCTTAAAACACATAATATTAACGGTTCAATATGGAACCTGTATGATAAGGTTTACCACTTTACTGCTGATGGTTTTCCAATTTCAAAATTTGTTACTTACTGCGTAGCGCAGCAGTACCCGGAAATACCCATGGTGAATGGATTCATGGGGGATTCTCTCATACGTGGCAGTAAAGATACTTTTCTGGGAAAGTATGAGACAGAATGGGGTTATGATTTAGCCGAGGTACTGCAACGCAAGCATTTATTTGCTAACTTTAAATTGTTTCGAAGAGAGGTCGTTGAACGGATCCAAATGCGGTCGCGTGTCCCTATGGAAAAGGCAGCTCAAAAAGGAGCTTCTATAGGAAAAGTTTTTGGCTGGGCAGACTTCTACTACAGACAACGTTTTTATATATCAAACAACTTCTTACAGCATATTGAAATTACGGAAACCTTACTTCCATTTTACAGTTGGAAGTTGCTTGCCTATAAAATGGAACATGATTATAAGTTATTCAATCGAGATATTTATCATGTGATTTTTCTGACGCATTTCCCCCAATTGGCGAAGATTCCCCATGCTTCTGATCTGCCCACAAAAAAGTACCACCATTTTGGAGTTGCCAAATGTACAAACCAGTGGTCGCGAGAACTTTTTCCTATAATATGTAATAAAGAATGGCTTTCACTATTAAGAAAAAAACTATGTATTCCCTTGGATTTGGCTGGTATTGCAGGTTTGCGACGAGCAGAGTCCTCGATTTTCCTTTTAGAAAGACTATATTTGTTGGAAAAAAGGATGAGAGATGTTGGTCTGGATTTTGATTGGGAGTGTATCTAATTGGATCAATAATACTTTGTTGATTTCTATTTTGTTTTTTCAGTAATATTAGTTAGGTATAACAATGCGATTTAACTTTCACGTTATAGAGACATTACCCCGGTTGGCTTGGTGTGCACATATCACTAAAGGAAATCCTGTGGTCAATGTTTATGGTGGACCATGGGTTGAAACCGATGGAGATTGGTTTTGCGAAGGTGCTTGGAACGGAGATTTCTCAGAAGGAAACTTACCAGATGCCACAGCATTTATGGGATCTGGTGGCAAAATAACTAATGAAGGTGTTCTATTTGCTTCACCCTCACATACCCTTGAGCGGTTACATATTATTCGTTTTGATGGCAATATCTTAGTTTCAAACTCACTTGCTTTTCTGCTTGTACGGGCTGGTGATTGGATAAATCACAATTATATGTTCTATCAATCCGAGCTTACTTCTTGCAAAGAAGGGTTGAAGAAGCTTAAGACTTGGATTCCAACTCATCAAGGCAATAAAGTTTACCTTTATTATTACTGTAATGTCTTGATCGATCTAAATTATGCGGTAAAAAAAGTTGCGAAGCCAAGCCATAAGTCATTTGTCGATTATGCTGATTATCGACGGTTTTTGCAAGATGAAATTCTCGCTTTACACCAGAATGCAACAAACTCAACTCGTAAAGTTTCATATTGTCCTCTAACAACTATTTCAACTGGGTATGACTCTCCAGTTTGCGCAGTATTAGCTATGGGAATTGGATGTGACGAATCAGTAACGTTTACGAATGCTAGACCAACATTCAAAGATAATAATGACAGTGGAAGAAAAATTGGTGAACTCATGGGATTACGCGTAATTGAATATGACAGGGAAGCCTATTTACATGAGGATAATTTCCCCGAGGCAGAATTCTTGGCGTGTGGTACGGGCGGAGTAGACGTCATTATGGCACCTCTATCTGATTTATTGCCAGGCAAGATTCTTTTTACAGGTTTCCATGGGGATAAAGTATGGGACATTAATAATAAAAAGATCAGCTCAGATATTATACGGGGGGATGCAAGTGGTACTTCCTTAGCCGAATTCAGATTGCGCTTAGGGTTTATCCATCTTCCAGTTCCCTTTTTAGGTATCGTTCAACATCCCTCAATTCACGTGATTTCAAAATCGCATGAGATGCAGCCCTGGTCGAACGCCACTTATTATAATCGTCCTATACCCCGCCGTATTATAGAGGAGTTTGGAATTCCTGGAAACCTTTTTGGACAACAGAAAAAAGCGATTACACAACAGTTTCCCGATCAATTGCTTGATCTAGTCATGTCTAAAAATTCCTATCACGATTTCATTGCGTTTTCCAAATCCAGTCCTCGTTTCAGGTGGGGTCGACGCGTTCTGTTCAAATTTATGGGGGGATTGTATTACCTGAATAGAATGGCTAGCATAATATTACATCGCATTTGCAAAAGCCTTAATATTAACTATTCAATGAAGACTATAATTCCAGATAAATTCGGGAAATCAAAACGTAATCCTCTAATCTTTAATTGGGGTATAGATAAAATTAAGGGGCGTTATATGATACCCAATACTCCAAAGAAAATCGCACTTGATAACTCAAATCCGTTGTAAAATTGTGAGCATCAATACTGCTCACTAAAAAGAATTGTTTGTCAGCTTTATTATAGGGCAAGAGATGTTGGTCTGGACTTTGATCGGGATGGTATCTAAAGAAAATCGATAAAATTTGGTACCAATTTTGTTAATTTTTAGTTTTAGTTATATAAGTGTCGGTTCATGAATTCAAACCGTGTTTTAAATTATAACTGAATTTGAAGGCAGAATTGTATAATGCAGAAAGAAAACAAATTACACTTACTCAATTTGTGCATGAAAAGCTGGAGACTGTCCAAACGCAATTATCAACGAATGCTTCGGATCGCCCAGCCCCGCCTAACTAAACCTATCTTTTTTTTACACTTTCCGAAATGCGGTGGTAGTTCGATTGCCAGTGCGATCCGGAGCTGTTATCATGCCTCAGAGGTCGCCCACCTGGACGATGCTGCGTGTGTCAAGGCTGCGGAATCCCTGGGAAGAGATCTGGATGATTATCGCAGGGATTTGCTCCTATATTATCTCTTGCAACAGAAAATTAAGTATTTGAGTGGTCATTTCGCTTACAGTGAAAGAGCTTATCAAGAATGTGGTGAGCGATGGCATTTTGTGACTGTTCTGCGTCACCCTGTAGATCGTTGGTTCTCTCACTTCTTTTACAATAAGTACAAGACAGGCGGTCATTTCAAAATCAATGAAGATATCTCAACCTTTGTAGAAACTGAACGAGCATACATGCTCGGCCGGCTTTATGTCAGGAACCTGACAGAAGGGACTGACCGACCCGATCTGCACAGTGTTGATACGAGTAAGGCGGTAGCCACCGCCATCAAATTATTGGAGAGATTCTCCTTAATTGGATGCCTGGCGCATCTCGACATCATGTGCCGCCAGTTTAAGGACCTTTTTGGTGTTAAACTGATTATACCTGTACTTAACGTCAATTCTCTGTCGAAAGAACTGCAGCAAGAACAGATCACGGATAAAATCAGAAAGAGGGTAGAGGAAATCTGTAAGCCGGATCTGGAAGTGTATAAGTATGCAATGTCAAGGATCGGTCAAGACTATTTTTAGAAATAATCTGCATTCTTACGGAACCATGTTTAACGTAATTGAAAACCCTCGAAATGGCTTATCCACCCAGGGTTAGAACTGAAAAAAATAATTGAAAGTGTTGCAAAGATTTTCGAATCCGTTGAATCACTTGCCCACAAGGTAATAGGAGGCAGCTTTTGGCCTTTTCTGTTAAGGGGTGCGGAAGGCTTCTATTCATCCCTGTCCAACGTAGGGGATTTTTCAAAAGTTTTAGTTTTAGTAAATTCAACAAATGTTGTTATTTTAATCTAGGGTATGACCAGAGATGATACTTGTTTGTGAACCAGTATGTTGGGGTGGTGAACACGTTCCGTTTAACGCTGGAATGTTAGAAATAATAAGGAAAGGCTTT
>DASWID010000053.1 GCA_036397855.1 Thermodesulfobacteriota bacterium
GGTGGAGATGGTAATGCCTGGGGACAATATAAACATGGAGGTTGAGTTGATATCGCCCGTGGCAATGGAGGAGCAGGTAAGGTTTGCAATAAGGGAGGGAGGAAGGACAGTGGGTGCCGGTGTGGTAACAAGCATCATTGAATGAGGGGTATTAGGTCAAGACAAATATGAGCCGCGCTGCGAAGATAAGGATAAAATTAAAATCATTCGATCATAGATTGCTCGATAAATCTGCGATCGAGATTCTAGACACCGCGAAGAGGACTGGAGCTAAAGTAGCTGGACCCGTTCCGCTTCCAACACATATTAGTCGTTACTGTGTATTGAGATCTCCACATGTAGATAAAAATTCAAGAGAGCATTTTGAGATAAGGACACATAAGAGAATAGTTGATATACTGGAACCCACACAACAAACCATAGATGCCCTGATGAAACTGGATTTGGCTTCAGGGGTTGAAGTGGAAATTAAACTTACTAGTGCGTGATTTTTCATGATACAGGGAATAATTGGCCGAAAGATTGGTATGACGGAATTATTTATGGAAGATGGGACAGTGTTAGTGTGTACCGTAGTCAATGCCGGACCGTGTTTCGTAGTCGATAAGAGGACAGTTGAAAAGAATGGTTATGATGGTATCCAGCTGGGCTTTGAAGAAGTAAAGCCACAAAGGGTAAGAAAACCGGTGGCGGGCCATTTCAAAAGGGCTGGAGTCCGGCCATTTAAATATCTTTATGAGTTTAAGGGTGACACGGAAAAATATAAGCCTGGAGACGTTATTACCGCGGAAATATTTAAAGAAGGTGATATAATCGATGTTTCTGGAAAAAGTAAGGGGAAAGGTTTTTCTGGAGTTATGAAGAGACATGGTTTTGCTGGACAACCGGATTCTCATGGCGGAATGTCACACAGAAAACCCGGGTCCATTGGTCAGGCTTCATACCCCGCGAGGGTTTGGAAAGGAATGAAGATGCCTGGTCAAATGGGTAATAAGAGTGTTGCCATGCAGGGCCTTCAGGTTGCGAAGGTCGATCCTGATAACAATTTATTGATAGTAAAGGGATCTGTCCCAGGACCAAGAGGTGGTGTTTTATTAATTAGACACACTACCAAGGGGAGAAATTAGAGTGCCCAATTACGACGTTTTTGATTTGGATAAAAATACATTAGGCACAACTGTCATCGATCCGGATATTTTCGAATCTCCGGTAAAGGAGCATCTTCTTCATACCGTGGTCAGGTGGCAATTAGCTAATCGACGCTCTGGTACAGCTTCTACAAAGACAAGGGGAGAGGTGAGCGGCGGTGGCCGGAAACCATGGAAGCAAAAACATCTTGGTCGTGCTAGGCAGGGGAGCATAAGATCGCCACAGTGGAGAAAAGGAGCAGTGGTGTTTGGACCAAGACCCAGGGACTGGTCTTATAACATTCCCAAAAGGGTCAGACGTCAAGCACTGAAAAGTGCCCTTTCTGCAAAGCACAGGGACGGAAAGCTTTTCATCATAAAAGAGTTCAACCTGCCTGAGATCAGTACCAAAAATGTTGTAGAGTTTATTAAAAGATTTGAGCTGGATAAGACCTTGATTTTAATAAATGATAAAAATGAAAATCTTAGGAAATCTGCCAGAAATCTTAAGAATTTAAAGATCTTACATATAGACGGATTAAACGTGTATGATCTCCTCAGATTTAATTTCCTGGTCATTACTGAGGATTCACTCCTAAGACTGCAGGAGGTTTTTCCAAGTTGAAAGACCCAAGAAATATAATAAAACACCCTATAGTGACCGAGAAATCAACTAATCTGAAGAATCAGAGCTGGTATGTATTCGCTGTAGATAAAAGGGCTAACAAAAGAGAAATAATGAACGCTGTTGAAAAGATATTTAATGTTAAGGTCGATAAGGTTAGAACACTAATCAGACCAGGGAAAGTTGTGAAGAGATTCGGTCGGGAAGTAGGTAAGGGTTCTCCTCTAAAGAAGGCTTATGTAAAGTTGAGACAAGGGACGATAGAGTTTTTTGAGGGTGTTTAACATGGGTATAAGAAAATATAATCCTACTACACCTGGGACAAGATTTAGAACCGGCTTAGACTTTTCGGAAATTACGGTTAAAAAACCTCATAAACCACTAACGAGATCGTTAAAGGAGAAATCCGGGAGAAATTCGCAGGGCAGGATTACTAGCTATAATCGTGGTGGTGGTAATAAGCGTTTTTATAGGATAATAGATTTTAAAAGGGACAAATTCGATGTTCCGGCAAAGGTGGCTTCGGTTGAATACGATCCTAATCGCTCTGCGAGGATCTCACTTCTCAAATACGCTGATGGTGAGAAGCGATACATATTGACTCCAGATGAGCTTAATATAGGAGATACGGTTGAGTCGGGTGAAAATGTTGAAATCTCAATTGGTAATGCCCTTCCCTTGAAGAACATCCCTCTTGGAACGTTCATACATAATATCGAGGTGAAGACTGGGGCTGGTGGGAAATTAGCTCGATCTGCGGGTGCTTCTGCCCAGGTAATGGCTAAAGAAGGAAATTATGCACAGATTCGGTTAAATTCCGGCGAGATCCGTAAAGTATTATTATCATGCATGGCTACCGTGGGAAGGGTTGGAAATCCGGAACATGAGCTTGTAGTGGTTGGAAAGGCGGGTAGAAGCAGGCATTGGAAACGTCGCCCAAACGTAAGAGGGGTGGCAATGAATCCGGTAGATCACCCACATGGAGGGGGTGAAGGAAAAGCCACTAAGGGAAACCCTCATCCGGTATCTCCGTGGGGATGGCTTACGATTGGTTACAAGACTAGAAAAAACAAAAGAACTAATAAATATATAATCAAACCCAGAAGAATCGGCTACGGTATGGACTAGGAGATATCTGCATGCCAAGATCAAGTAAGAAGGCACCTTACGTGTTTCCAAAACTGTTAAATCAGATTAGGTCTGCTAAGGATAAAGGTGATCAACGAATAATCAAAACATGGTCTAGGGACTCGATGGTGATACCTGACATGATAGGCCTTACCTTTGCTGTGTATAATGGCAAGAAGTTCATACCAGTCTATATTACTGAACATATGGTAGGCCATAAACTTGGTGAGTTTTCTCCGACTCGTACCTATTCCGGTCATGGCGCTGGAGATAAAAAAGCCAAGATTGAAAAATCAACAGAATAATACAACAAGGATGAGCGATGGTATCACGGGCAGTTCATAAGTATGTAAAGATTTCGCCAAAGAAGATTAGATTAGTTTTGGATTTGATCAAGGGAAACGATGTGGAGAAGGCGTTTTCTGATCTTACGTCCATAAGGAAGAGATCTGCGCCCCTCGTAGCAAAGCTTTTGAAATCGGCAGTGGCCAACGCTTCTGAGAAGGGACATTCAGATACTGAAACCCTTTATATCAAGGAGGCCTTTGTTTCTCAGGGACCTGCTTACAAGAGATTCAGAGCGAGAGCTATGGGGAGGGCAACAAGGAGAAAGAAGATGATGAGCCATATTACAATTGTTCTGGAAGAGAGGGGGTTATAAATTGGGTCAAAAAATATGCCCTATCGGATTGAGGATAGGAATTGTGAAAACTTGGGATTCAAAATGGTATGCGGAAAAGAGAAAATATACTGAGCTTCTTCATGAAGATATACAGATTAGGTCGATGATAAAGAAGGAGTTTTATCAAGCCGCAATTTCAAAAATTGAACTTGAAAGGGCAGCATCTGAAAGGGTAAGGATTGTAATTCATGCAGCTCGCCCGGGAATGATAATTGGTAGAAAGGGTCAGGAGATTGATACACTGAGAAACAGATTAAATGAGATAACGGGGAAAAACATTTATCTCGATATACGTGAGGTAAAACGTCCCGAGATAGATGCTCAGCTAGTAGCTGAGAATGCGGCGCTGCAAATCGAGAGGCGGATCGCGTACAGGAGAGCCATGAAAAGGGCAATTTCCTCGGCCCTCAGGCTGGGTGCACTTGGAATAAAGATCATGGTCTCCGGAAGGCTTGGGGGTTCAGAAATAGCAAGGAAGGAATGGTACAGAGAGGGAAGAGTCCCGCTTGCCACACTTCGCGCCGATATCGACTATGGGTTTGCAGAGGCCAAAACAACTTATGGAAGGATAGGTGTAAAGGTCTGGATATTCAAGGGTGAAGTGTTAGAGAGCAGAAGTCGACAATATAGTTAGTCATATTTGGAGGAAAGATGCTTCAGCCAGCGCGAACTAAATATAGAAAACAGCACAAAAGAAGAATAAGGGGTTCTGCCACGAAGGGGGCAAGCCTTGCTTTTGGGGATTTTGGTCTTCAATCTGTTGAGTGTGGAAGGATAAATGCTAGGCAGATTGAAGCAGCCCGAATCGCTATTACCAGGCACGTAAAGAGAGGGGCGAAGCTGTGGATAAGAATATTTCCACATAAGCCATATACGAAAAAAGCCGCAGAGACTAGGATGGGTAAGGGAAAAGGTGATGTCGCTGGTTATATTTCCCCGGTAAAAAGAGGAACGATGCTTTATGAAATTAGTGGACTTCCTCTTGACATAGCGACTGAAGCCCTGAGGCTAGCTTCTCACAAGCTATCTGTTAGGACTCGAATTGTGTCTCGAGAAGGGGGTGTTCTTCAAATATGAGTAATGCTGATGAGATTAGAGAGTTGCGTGACGACGAACTGAGAAGAAGGGAAAATGAAACTAGGCAAGAGCTTTTTAACCTGAGGGTTCAATTGGCGACACAGCAAACAACTAATGTTGCAAGGGTGAGGAAGTTAAGACGTGACCTTGCGAGAATTCTCACTTTAATAACTGAACGAAAACTAGATATCAGGAGAAATCGGTAGAAATGGGAAGAGGTAAAGTGAAAACAAAAATTGGAACCGTTGTCAGTAATAAGATGGACCAAACCGTTATCGTTGAAGTAAGCCGGATAGCGATTCACCCTAAATTTCAAAAGCCAATTAAGAGAAATACCAAGTTCAAAGCACATGATCAAAATAATCAATGTAAGATCGGTGATAGGGTTCTGATTATCGAATCGAAACCAATCAGCAAGACCAAGAGATGGAGAGTCAGTAAGATTCTTGAAAGCGCTACAATCATAGAAGGTGAAATTTCGGAAGAAGTCTCAGTTGAAGGAGTTCTCGTCCAGTGATTCAATCATCTACATATCTCGAATCTGCCGATAATAGCGGTGCAAAAAAGCTTTTTTGCATCAAGGTGCTGGGTGGTTCTAAAAGGAAATACGCGAGGCTTGGCGATGTTGTTGTCGTATCGGTTAAAGAGGCCTTACCTAATTCCAAGGTTGAAAAGGGTGCCGTTCACATGGCAGTAATTGTTAGAACGAGGAAGGAACAGCGGCGACAGGATGGTTCATACCTTAGATTTGACGATAATGCTGCCGTGCTAATCACGAAAGAAAGTGAGCCGATGGGGACAAGGGTATTTGGACCGATTGCAAGAGAACTTCGTTTGAAAGGGTTTATGAAAATAATTTCACTTGCACCGGAGGTGATTTGAATTGGGCGCTAAATTTGGTCGTAATGATTCTCACGGGACCAAAAAATTTCATATCAAATCCGGCGATACCGTTTTTGTCACAGCCGGGAAAGAAAAGGGAAAGACCGGCAAGGTTATAAAGATTTTGAGAAAGGAAGGCAGGGCTATAGTCGAGAAACTCAACATTGTTAAGACGCATCGTCGTCCATCGCAAAAGAATCCGACAGGCGGGATTTCGGAGAAAGAATCCGGCATTCATATATCTAACCTAATGCTCCGCGATTCGAGTGTTGGTGGTCCTGTAAGAATAGGACGTAAGACATTGGCCAGCGGAGAGAAAGTTAGGTATAGCAAAAAAAGCGGTGAGGAAATTAAAGGCTGATGGCTCCAAGTTTAAAGGTTTTATATAGAGAAAAAGTATTTCAGTTGCTCAGAGATAAGTTCCATTATAGTAACTGGCTGGCAATCCCTAGACTCCAGAGGATTGTAATAAATCTTGGCTTAGGAAGGTTAAGTGACGCGGGAAAGGAGATAAAGGTGATCGAGGACGCTGTTCACGAGGTTTCTATCATATGTGGGCAGAGGCCAGTAATAACAAGGGCGAGAAAATCGATAGCTGGATTTAAGTTGAGGGAAGGGGTTCCTATCGGATGTATGGTCACTTTGAGGGGCGACAGGATGTATGAGTTCTTAGATAGGCTTGTTAACCTGGCGCTTCCACGTGTGAGGGATTTTCGCGGTCTTTCAACCGATTCATTTGATGGGAATGGGAATTATACCTTTGGTATTAAGGAACATATAATATTTCCAGAAATAGATTATAGTAAAGTCGAAAAGCAAAAAGGCATGAATGTAACTATGGTTACAACGGCAGAAAGGGATGAAGAAGCATTGGAACTGTTAAAGGGTTTAGGAATGCCATTTAGAGAAAATTAAGAGAGGTAGTCGATGACACGAAAATCACTCTTGGTGAAAACAAAAAAGGAAGCAAAGTACAGGGTAAGGGCTAGGAATAGATGTCCATTGTGTGGTAGGCCGAGGGCATTTATGAGAAAGTTTGGAATGTGCAGATTGTGTTTTCGCGACAGAGCGAGTTTCGGGGAACTACCTGGAGTTAGAAAAGCCAGTTGGTAGTTCGATATTGCTGTGTATAGTTTGAAGAAAGAGGTGAAATAGATGACTGATCCCATATCTGATATGCTTACAAGAATTCGAAATGCATTAATAGCTAAGCACAGAACGGTAACTATCCCGTCATCTGGGATTAAAATCGAAATTGCAAATGTATTGAAGGGAGAGGGGTACATACAGGATTATAGGGTAGTTGAGGAAGGTCACAAGAAAATCATAAATATAGCGCTAAAATATACTGATACTGAAGAGACGGTCATTAAAGAGATTCATAGGGTAAGTAAACCAGGTCGTAGAATCTATGTTAAACACACCGAGATTCCAAGGATAAAAGGGGGATTGGGCACTTCTATACTGTCGACATCGAAGGGATTAATGACCGGTGCTAAAGCTCGGTCTCTACGTATTGGCGGAGAACTAATGTGTACAATTTTATGAGGCTATGGCATGTCAAGAATAGGCATTAAATCTATACAAATTCCGAAGGGAGTCTCTGTAGAGACGAGAAACGGGACTATAGAAGTCAAAGGCGCCAAGGGAAGCCTTTCTAGGAGAATACCTCGGGGTATTACGACAGAAATAGATTCTGGTGTTATAAAAGTAGAGAGAATAAATGAATTGAAGAGTACGAAGGCTCTCCACGGGCTTACACGTTCACTGTTAGCTAATATGGTTACTGGTGTAATGGAGGGATTTTCCATCACATTAGAGATAGTTGGTGTAGGCTATAAGGCTGATCTCACGGGTAAAAATGCTATTACTCTAACTTTAGGATATTCTACGCCAATCGAATTTTCACTGCCTGAGGGTATAAGTGCGGAGGTACAAGAAAGGGGAACAAGGTTAATAATAAGAGGAATTGATAAAGGAGAAGTTGGTGAAACTGCAGCTAGGATCAGAAAATTGAGAAAGCCAGATTCTTATAAGGGCAAGGGGATTAGGTATCTGGGCGAAATTCTTAAACTTAAACCTGGAAAAGCGGGGACAAAGGCTTGATAAAAAGGAAGAGTAGAAAAGATAAACGTCAGATTCGACATATACGGATAAAGAAGAGAGTAAAGGGCAGCCTGGCAGTGCCCAGGCTATGTGTGTTTAAATCGGCTAGACATATTTATGGGCAGATTATCGATGATTCACGCGGGCACACGGTTGTTGCTGCTTCTTCCCTTACGCCCCAAGTAAGGGAAATGATGAAAGATGAGAAAAAAAAGGTTGAGGCCTCTGCTGTCGTTGGTAAGTACATAGGTCAACTTGCCGTGAGTAAAAATATAAAAAGGGTTTGTTTCGATCGAGGGGGTTATCCCTTCCATGGCAGGATAAAATCTTTTGCAGAAGCGGCAAGAGAAGCGGGATTGTCATTTTAACTATAGATGTTGATATTTTTTAGGAGGTAGTTTTGAGATTTAAAGATAAGATAAGTCCGGGAGGACTTGAATTCAAAGAAAAGATAGTACACGTCAGAAGGGTAGCTAAGGTAACAAAAGGTGGAAAGAGGTTTCATTTTACAGCACTCGTTGTCATTGGGAACAATGATGGCATTGTTGGATATGGTCTTGGAAAATCGAGTCAGGTACCGGACGCGATAAGGAAAGCTATTGAAAAAGGAAAGAAGTCTCTTGTAAGGGTTAATAGGAAGGGTAAAACTATTCCTCATGAGATATTGGGACAACACGCGGCATCGAAGGTCTTGCTGAAACCTGCTAGCCCGGGTACAGGCGTTATAGCTGGTGGAGCGGTTAGGGCTGTTGTCGAGCTCGCCGGTATACAGGATATCCTGACTAAGGTTTTGGGATCCACCAATCCCCTAAATGTTGTTAAGGCAGTTGTAAATGGTCTAGGCCTAATCAGGAGACCAGAAGACGCTGCAAGTATCAGGGATAAAGAAATTAAGGATCTGGATCTGCCAAGGCACTTTTTGAATTAATAAAATTTGAGAAATGATTTATATGTAAATTAATTTGTTGATAAGCAGGGGTATCAAAAGATGTTGAACAAGTTATCTCCTCAAGCTGGGTCAAAAGCAAAGTGTAAGAGAGTAGGCCGTGGCCCTGGACGTAGGGGAAAAACGAGCGGCAAAGGGCATAAAGGTCAGAGATCAAGGAGTGGCGGAAGGGTATCATCTTGGTTTGAAGGGGGTCAGACTCCGTTAAAACTGAGGTCTATAAAGCGTGGATTTAACAATCCCAATAGGATTGAGTACGACGTGGTTAATATTAAGAGTTTGAATATGATCGATAAGGTAGATCAGATAACCCCTGATGAATTAAAAAAAGCTGGGCTTGTGAGTGGGAAAAACCCTATCAAGATTCTTGGCGATGGTGAACTGGATAGAAAGATTAGTATAATGGCAAATGGTTTCACAAAGACTGCAGTTAAAAAGATAGAAGAGAGGGGTGGCAAAGCGGAGATAATATGAGCAGTAATATTGGGGCTATTCCAAAGATTCCTGAGCTTAATAAAAGGCTTCTTTTCGCCGCAATTATGTTGATCGTCTACAGATTAGGTGTATTTGTTCCTATACCAGGTATAGACCCCGAGCAAATTGTAAAACTGTTTGAACAGACAACGGGAACGATATTTGACATTTTAAACCTCTTTTCTGGTGGTGCACTCGCGCGTGCCTCAATTTTTGCTTTAGGAGTGATGCCATATATTACCTCATCAATCATTATGTCGCTCCTTGTGAAGGCTTTTCCTACGCTTGAGGCAATTCAGAAGGAGGGTGAAGCGGGTAGAAAGAAAATCAACCAATATTCGCGCTACGGAACCGTAATCATATGTGTGATTCAAGGTTTTATGCTTGCCGTCACCCTAGAAGGTGGTATGGGTTCTGGCCTTACAGTTGTCAAAGACCCCGGATGGATGTTCAGGTTTACAACGGTAATTACACTCAGTGCGGGAAGCCTATTTATCATGTGGATAGGAGAACAAATCTCTGAGCGTGGTATTGGAAATGGTATTTCCTTAATAATAGCGGCATCTATTTTGGTTAATATGCCCGGCGCATTTTGGAATCTGCTAAGGTTAATTGATACCGGAGAAATGACAGTTTTAGGGCTTTTCCTATTAATTCTTTTTATGGCATTAGTGGTCGGATTCATCGTTTTTGTCGAAAGGTCATACAGGAAAATCCCTGTTCAATATCCTCGACGGGTTGTCGGAAGAAAGGTTTTTGGGGGGCAAGCTTCCCACCTTCCTCTAAAGATCAATACGGCAGGGGTTATCCCTCCGATATTCGCCTCTTCTCTATTGATTTTTCCTGCAACGGTTTTGACTTTTATCAATGTTCCATTTCTGAGGAATATTACGGATACACTATTTCAACATGGTTTATTTTATAATGCAATCTATGCAGCCTTAATAATATTCTTCGCTTATTTTTACACTGCGGTTATTTATAATCCAGATGATCTTGCAGATAATTTGAGGAAAAACGGTGGGTTTGTACCGGGAATTCGACCGGGCAAAAAGACCTCGGAATATATAGACAAGATACTTGGGAGAATAACATTCATTGGAGCAATATATGTTGCGGCTGTGTGTGTGCTGCCCACTATACTCCAGCGGCAACCTTTCAATCTTCCTTTCTTTTTCGGGGGAACGTCTCTCCTGATTGTGGTGGGTGTTACCCTCGATACGGTACAGCAGATTGAATCGTTTCTTATTACTCATAGTTATGAAGGTTTCGTAAGGAAGCGAGGAATGAAGGGACCTAGAAGGTACGGTGTTTAAAAAAATAAATAAGGAGATCTTTTATCCTGATGGTTTTGATCATCTTTGGACCGCCTGGTGCTGGAAAGGGTACGCAGGCTTCAATGATCACAAAAAATTACGACATGCTGCACATTTCGACTGGTGATATGCTCAGGGCCGCAGTTAAGGAAGGGGCTGAATTAGGAAATCTTGCCAAATCCTATATGGATAAGGGTGAACTCGTGCCCGATGATGTTGTAATTGGAGTAATAAGAGAGGTGATTAAAAATACCAATTCGGTCAATGGATATCTCTTAGACGGATTTCCGAGAACTATTCCGCAGGCCGAGGCCCTGGATAGGATGCTGAATTCTGAGTCTCTAAAGGTCGACAAAGTGGTGTCTATAGAGGTACCTGATGGAGAAATAATAAGCAGGATCGGGGGGAGAAGGGTTTGCGAAAAATGTGGGGTCATGTATCATAAACTATACGATCCTCCGAAGAACGCAGATGTTTGTGACAAATGTGGGGGAAGTCTTTATCAACGTGATGACGATAGAGAAGATGTAATAAGAAAAAGACTTGAGGTATATAGTAGACAGACTCTGCCTCTAAAAACATATTATAGAGATGCTAGTATTCTTAGGGAAATAGATGGTCTAGGCACCATAGATGATGTAAGACGTAGGATAAGTGATTCGTTAAATCAAAGGACATGATTATTTTAAAAAGCAAGGATGAGATAGAAGAAATAAGATATGCTTCTCAAGTTGTAATTGAAGTCCTTCAGGCCCTAAAAGAGGAGTCTAAGCCGGGGATGTCAACTTGGGATCTTAACGTGATAGCTGAGGAGATGACAGCAAAAAGGGATTCTAAACCAGCTTTTAAGGGGTACAGGAATTATCCGGCCTCCATCTGCTGCGCGGTAAATGACGAGGTTGTCCATGGAATCCCGTCAAAGAAGAAAATATTAAAGGAAGGGGATATCTTAAGCATAGATTTCGGTGTTCACCGCAATGGATTCTATGGGGATTCCGCAATTACTGTCCCTATAGGTCATGTATCTCCTGAAGCCAACTTGCTACTTCAGGTTACTAGAAATTCATTGTATAGAGGAATTGAAAATGCGCATCCATCGAACAGGCTCTTTGATATCTCACATGCAATTCAAAGTTATGTCGAAGCAGAGGGTTTTTCCGTCGTTACGGCATTCGTGGGACACGGAATTGGTAGAAAACTCCATGAGGATCCCCAAGTTCCAAATTTTGTTCCAAAAAATGGAAATCGATGGAACGGCATAAGGCTAAAGCCTGGAATGGTGTTGGCTATTGAACCTATGGTCAATATTGGAAGACCTGATATAAAAATATTAAATGATGGATGGACAGCCGTGACTGAGGACGGCAAACTTTCCGCTCACTTTGAACATACCGTCGCAATAACAGACAATGGGGCGTTAATTTTGACTGAGTGGGAGTTTTAGGGAGAATGTATGCCGAAAGAGGAAAGACTGGAGTTTCAAGGTACAGTGATTGAAGCGCTTCCGAATGCTATGTTTAGGGTTAAGATTGAAAACGGTCGTGATCATGAAATCCTTGCCTATGTTTCAGGTAAGATGAGGACGCGTTTTATAAGAATCCTGCCTGGAGACAAAGTGAAGGTAGAACTTTCGACTTATGATTTAACGAAGGGAAGGATTACTTATAGATTGAAAAAATGATGGTACCAATAACATGAAGATAAGAGCATCTGTTAAAAAGGTGTGTGATAAGTGTAAGATAATTAGGAGAAGGGGTGTGGTTCGGGTTATCTGTGAGAACAAGAAACATAAACAAAAGCAAGGGTAGGAGGTTCCAAGAATGCCGAGAATAGCGGGTGTTGACATTCCACCTAGCAAGAGAATGGAAGTGGGTCTTACCTATATTTATGGGATAGGAAGAAAGGTATCAAGGGAAATACTTAATGAGGCTCAAATTGATCCAAATATAAAGTCAAAGGATCTGAGTGAGCACGAGATAGCCAAGATAAGGGATATTATTGAGAAGGAGTATATGGTTGAGGGTGACCTGAAGAGGGATACCCAAAATAATATCAAGCGCCTTATGGAAATTGGCTGTTATAGAGGGATAAGGCATAGACAGGGTCTTCCGGTTCGCGGACAAAAAACAGGGTCGAATGCTAGAACTAGAAAAGGACCCCGCGGTACTGCTATTGCAAAGAAGAAGAAAACCACGAAGTAGGGATAAATTGGAGGTTACTGTTGGCAACCAAGAAAACAACTAAGAGGACAAAGAAGTTTGTTGAGCAGGGAATTGTGCATATCCAGGCAACATTTAACAACACGATAGTGACGATAAGTGATTCTCAGGGAAATGTAATCGCTTTTTCGAGCGGGGGCATGAAGGGATTCAAGGGCACAAGGAAGGGAACTCCTTTTTCGGCTCAGGTTGCGGCTGAGGACGCGGCAAAAAAGGCTGTTGGCTTTGGCATGAGGAGCGCACTGGTGTTTGTTAAAGGACCAGGTCCCGGGAGGGAGCCTGCAATAAGGTCGATACAGGCGGCTGGTATAAAAATAACAATGATCAGAGATGTAACACCGCTACCGCATAATGGCTGCAGACCGCCAGGTAGACGGCGAGTGTAGAACTGTTTCAACTAATCTAATATGCTAACCGGAATTCTAATATAGAGATGCAATGAAATGAAGGAGGTCATTTAATAATTGGCAAGATACATTGGTTCTGTGTGTAGACTTTGTAGAAGGGAAGGAATGAAGCTTTTTCTAAAGGGGGATAAGTGCTACTCGGCTAAATGCGCTGTTGATAAGCGCCCTGATAAAGCGCCTGGAGAACATGGGCATCTTCGCCCAAAGTTTTCAGAATTTGGGATCAGGCTCAGAGAAAAACAGAAGGTGAAGCGGATTTATGGACTTACCGAAAGGCAGTTTAGGAAATACATTGAAAAGGCTTCTCGGTCGAAAGCAGAGACCGGTAAGCTATTGATTTCACTGCTTGAGAGAAGGTTAGATAATGTTTTGTACCGTTTGGGATTTGCGAGCTCCAGAAAAGAGGCTCGTCATCTTGTTCATTTTGGACATATTCTTGTCAATGGTAAGAGGGTCGATGTGCCGTCGTATCAAATAAAAGAGGGTGACGCGATTGAAGTTGCGCAAAAGAGCAGGAAAATTGGCAGGATTAATCAATCTATTGAATCTCTCGAACGGAGAGGATTTCCTGGCTGGCTTGAATTAGATAAGGATAATTACAAGGGTGTGGTTAGAAAATTACCCCTGAGAGAAGATGTTACATTACCGATTGAAGAGCAATTAATAGTTGAGTTCTATTCGAGGGTTTAGTTCTAAGTTTAACGATTAAATTGATCTTATCAGATCACTACCCCCAATAAATTTAAAAGGGAGGGCGGGAAGTTGAAGGAATTTCAAAAGAACTGGCAGGAACTAATCAGACCAAAAAGGCTTCAAAAGGAAGAGAAGAGTTCTTCCGCCCTTTATGGGAAATTTATATGTGAGCCTTTGGAGAGAGGTTATGGGGTCACACTTGGAAACACTTTAAGAAGAATCCTTATATCTTCGATCCAGGGACCGGCTATAACATCTATCAAGATTGGTGGTGTATTGCATGAATTTTCTACCATACCCGGTGTTAAGGAGGATGTTACGGAGATTATTTTAAACATTAAGGGTGTCGAGCTAAAAATGCACACATACGAACCACAGGAATTGAGAATTAGTGCCGCTGGTGAGTGTGATGTAAAAGCCGGTGATATTATCATCGGTCATCAAGTAGAGGTGGTAAATCCCGATCATCACATTGTTACACTCTCAGCGGAAGACGCGAAGATAGAAATTATGATGACAGCTGAAATGGGTAGGGGTTATGAACCGGTGGAGAGACGGGGTGATATTCAAAGCGCGATTGGGGTGATACCAATAGATGCATTATTTTCACCAATTAGAAAGGTAAATTACACAGTAACGAACGCGAGGGTCGGCAGACGCACGGACTATGAAAAGCTCACACTCGAGATTTGGACAAATGGAACCATTAATCCCGAGGATGCATTAGCGTATGCTGCTAAGATTTTAAAGGAGCAGATTGCCGTATTTATTAACTTTGATGAGGCACAGTTTGAGGAAGTACCGGAGGTCGAAGAGAAAAAGGAAATAAGTGGAACAGAAGATGTTCTTTTTACTACGATTGATGATCTGGACCTTTCAGCAAGATCTCAAAATTGCTTGAGGAAAGCCAATATAGACTACGTCGGCGACCTGATACAGAAGACCGAAGAGGACCTGTTGAACCTCGAGAATTTTGGCAAGCGGTCATTGGTTGAAATAAAGGAGATACTAACTGAGCTTGGCTTAAATCTGGGATCAACTCTTAATAAAGAGGTTTTCGAATCTGAAAAATCTAAGAGAACAAGCGAGAAGAGAGTTTCTCATTGATAATTTAAAAGCTACTGTGGAGGCTCTAAATGAGTCATAGACGTGTTGGTCGAAAATTAGGTGTAGTCACTAAACATAGAATATCAATGTTTCGAAATATGGTTACCGACTTGCTTCGTCACGAAAGCATTAAGACAACTGATACAAGGGCTAAAGAGCTGAAAAGGTTGGCTGAGAAGATGATTACACTTGCGAAAAAAGGAACGCTTCATTCGAGAAGACAGGCGGCGGCGTTCATCAGAGACAGAGTCGTTATCAAAAAGCTCTTTGATGAGATAGCTCAAAAATACAAGGATCGCCCAGGTGGTTATACCAGAATTATAAAATTTGGCTTTAGAAAGGGGGATAATGCTCCAGTATCTATAATTGAGTTGGTAGAAGAGGAAGTCAAGTCGAAGGGAAAGAAGAAGACAAAAAAATCCAAGTTGACACAACCGTTGCCAGCGACTGAAGCCGAAGTTAGAAGTTCCAAGAAGGAAGCGGCTGAGGAGCTGGGATTAATAGAGAAAAAGAAAGAAACCGGAGTTATGGATGCTAAGGATGAAGCGGAACCTGTAGGGAAGGAAGCACAGGAGCCCGGAGAGAAAGCAGAGGAAATAACCGCTGAGGCCACAGAGGCCAAGGTCGGCGTCGAACTAGCAGAAACTCAGGTCGAACAGACACAGGAGACCCCTGAAGCCAAAGTGCCAGCAACAACGGAAGAACCGGAAGCCAAAAAACCCGGGTCGGAAGAGTCATTGCTTGAAAAGGGAGAATCTCAGATCGAGAAAGAGCAAGCATCAGAGGTAAAAGCTGAAGGATCCGAATTCAAAGAAGAAGGTTCATCCGAAGAATCAGGTGAAGTTGAGGCTGAAGAAACGAAGAAGGATACTTAAGAAATGCGTTTATAACGCATAAGATTTCTCTTCAATTTCACCTTTATAAATCATATTTTCTGCTCTAGTATTTTATAGTCAGTCAGCTGCTATTTATTCTAAGTAGTTTCCTTGCCTACTTGTTATAGTCTTCTCCAAACAGTATGTCATTCTCGAGGACTGTTATCGGGAATCCATTTAGAGGTCATTGCGAGAAACTTTGTTTCGAAGCAATCTTTCTTTTTACAAAAAAAGCGGGGTCAGGCTTTGTTTATTTGCCTATATAGCTCTCTTTTCAAACACCTAATTTGTTCTCGTAATACCACGCCTAACCCAATTCGTTCTTAATCTCACCAACCCCAATACCTGGTAAGTAGGCTATCCTAACTGCCATTAAAAGGGAAGGGGTCGCGTCTTCACAATTGACAAATCACGTTAATTGAGTTAGCTTGTCTAGTATGGCAAGACCTTTGAGACTTGCATTTGAAAATGCCTGCTACCATATAACCTCCAGGGGGATGAGAAAAGAAAATATCTTTTATGGCGATGAAGATAAATCTATATTTTTAGAAAAACTAAACGAGACCTTTAAAAAATACTCCGTGGTATGCTATGCATACTGTCTTATGGATAATCATTACCACTTATTCGTTAAAACACCGAGAGCTAATATTTCACAGGCAATGCACTATCTTAATACATCCTATACCAATTGGTTCAAGGCAGATCATGAGATAATTGGTTCAGTGCTGCAGGGAAGATATAAGTCAATCTTAGTAGACGAAGACAGCTATGGGATCGTGCTTAGTGCTTATATACATTTAAATCCCCTCAGGGCAAGGATAGTCGAAGATTTAAGAGAATATAAATGGAGCAGTTATTTCAACTATGTAAAGGATAATAAAAGAGCAGTAGATAGTTTAGATACTGAATTCATATTAACGCAATTTAGTGAAGACTCAAAAGAAGCCAGAAGATTATACAGAAGGTATGTAAGAGGAAATAAGAATATCAAAGATCCACTCAAGGATTCATTTAAGGGTATGGTGCTGGGGAGTAGAGAATATGTTAGTGATATACTGAAAAAGATT
>DASWID010000054.1 GCA_036397855.1 Thermodesulfobacteriota bacterium
TCCGGAGAATTTTCCTTGTATAACAGCCGCTAAGATAGATTATTGCTCTCTCGCGAATAACCATATTCTTGACTGGGGATATTCAGGTCTTATAGAGACATTGGAAACATTGGGGAAAGTGAATGTGAAAAGTGCGGGAGCGGGTCGGAACCTCAAAGAGGCGGAAACTCCGGCAGTAATGGGGGTTGAGGGAAAGGGAAGAGTAATTGTGTTCTCGTTTGGATCGGTAACAAGCGGAATACCTTTCAGTTGGGCTGCATCGGAAGACAAGCCCGGTGTAAATCTCTTAACAGACCCGTCAGATAAAACAATTCGATATATTGAAGAAAAAGTCCAAGGAGTAAAACAACAAAGGGATATTGTAGTTGCCTCTATTCATTGGGGAGGCAATTGGGGTTACGAGATTCCTCGTGAAGAAACAGAATTTGCACATAAACTTATTGATGATGCAGGTGTCGATGTAATTCATGGACATTCCTCTCATCATGTAAAGGGAACCGAAGTTTATAAGGGGAAGCTTATAATCTATGGCTGTGGTGACTTTCTAAATGACTATGAAGGTATCAGTGGCTATGAATATTTTAGAGATGATTTGGGATTGATGTACTTTGTGAGCGTCGATCCATCAACTGGAAAACTGGTTTATTTGCGGATGGTACCGACACAGATTAAACACTTTAAGGTGAATAGAGCGTCCAGGGAAGATACATTGTGGCTAAGAGATACCTTAAATCGAGAGGGTAAGAAATTTGGAACTCGAGTGAAATTGAACGATGATAATATGTTAACACTACAATGGGATTAATTAGTTCCTCATGTGGAAAGGGGGCCGAAATCACGTATCTAGATGTAAGAGTCGGGTAAAGCCTTAATCTGTATATACACAGATTTAATCAAACAGACACTGCCATGTTTTTTACCTTTTCTTGATCTCTATTATTTCACATTTCGACAAAACGGGGTTGACTATTTGCCTTTTATGGCCCCCTATCGAATATAGAGGAATTAAAGATAAATTTCTAAGTTCTCCCCTCACAGTTATGGATTCGTCACCGCTTAGTTTTAGAATAATACTCATATTCTCTTCAAGTTTTGGGTTGGTTATTTCCTTGCATTCAAGCTTTCCATTGTGATGCTCACATTGCTCACCGGGTACATTAATAAAACAGGAAATATAACAACCTGTATCCGGAATTTCTTTACCAAAAAGATCCTTCTTTGGCTCTGGTGTAACCATTAGCTCAACGATAGAATCGATTCGATTCCCTAAATAAACTTTCCTTTTATCACCGATCGAAGTAACCTTTCCCTGAATTATTACTTCTGTTCCTTTAAGTTTCTCTAAGGCGCTCTCATTAGCCGCCATTTCGAAACATAGCTGCTCTACTGGCATTATAACTTGTTTTCCCTCTTCTTCTGCCCTAGCTATGCTATAGAGTTCCACAGCTATGAATAATATTATGATTATGGACTTCCTCATTTTTGCCTACCTTATTTGAGTCTAATTTCCCACCAATTCCTTTCTAGCTACCTAAGCCTACTAAATTTGCTGATCCTTTGTGCAGGATTGTTCTAGACATTTTAGATTATTGTAAGTTATCAAGCTCAGCCGAGGATTATCTTCAGGGTTTATAAGTAACGATTTTATATACCCGCTCATCGAATTACAAACATATTGTGATGTTTTAGACCCACATAAGAGCTTGGTTGGATGGGAGAAATACTATAGCATGTACAGCCCATGGATCCTTGAGAAGACTCCATAGGATGTACTTCGAGGAAAATGGAAAAATAATGTAATCTCGTCAACCGAGATTTAAATCATCACGAACTAGGGCTTTATTGTTATAATTGGACAAGATGCCCCCTGAACGACCCTCTCAGCCACACTGCCAATAAAATCTTTACTAAATCTCTTACCACTATAGGTCATCATAACTATTAAATCTACATCTTTTTCGTTCGCGAATTTAACAATACTACTCCAGACATTATTGGCTGCTTCAACAAAAGTTTCTATGTTCTTTCTCCCTTTAATTTTACTTAGATTCTCTTCGAGTTCTCCGAATGAAAATTCCCTTATCTGTTTAATTACATCAACCGGAAAATTGTAATCTCCAACCTCGACAACATTAAGAGAATAGATAGTAGCACCAAATTCGTTTGATAACTCAACGGCGTATCTAAAGGCTTCAGATAGTCTGCTAGTAGATAACAAGTCTGTAGGCACAAATATGCTTTTTATATCTAAGCTTTTCCTACTCTCACTGACTGTTAATACCGGAAGTGAAGATTCCCTGAGAACTTTAAGTGCGGTTCCTCCTAGAATAAATTTTTCGAAGGATCCTCCCCTACCCAAAGCAATAAGGTCTACATTCTCTCTATCTGCAACCCTGAGAATCTCTTTGTAAGGAATACCAGTTGTAATTTCTATCCTGAAACTTATTCCTTTCTCTCTAAAATCCTTCGCAATACTTTCAAGCCTTTCCCTTTCTTTTGATTTGGTATCTTCTACCCACTTAATCAATTTGTTTTTTTCTTCTAAAGGGAATTTTTCCGCGGCCTCATGGTAATCGCGCATAACATGGAGACCAAGTATTTCTGCCTTAAATTTCTTGGCTAGAAGTTCTACATACTTTAATGCCTCGATTGAATAATTAGACCCATCTGAGGCCCATAGTATTTTATCAATCATTACTGAATCCTCCCACCAATTCTCTTCAATTTCCCGATACACTTTTAGTTAAATAATGTTAAGTACACGACTCAAGGCCAGTTCTTGGTTGATTGGGGTATATTGGATATCATAGAACAAAGATACTCCTCTTCTGATGTTTTTTCCGGGAAAAGTAGAATGGCTATTAAAAACCTTTTTCTTCCAGAACTCATGGGAGATAGATTCAAAGTTCTCATTCAAGCAAAAAACCTGGGTGACGAAGCTAAGGCTTTTTATCCTAATTCACCGCTTAATTTAAGCTTTCAAAAGTCCTTCCACATCTTGAGCGAACGGTTAAAAGCCAATTTGATTATCGATGACTCTCATTACTCTAAGGAGAAACTTATTTCGATTGATCCGAAGAATCCTTTAAAGAGGCATTTTGCTTGAGAAGCCATGTGGCAGCCTCGGCTATTGACCTACGTACGTCGGAAGAAACACCAACCAAAAGTCCTGCGGCGATTGTAGCTAACACAGTTTCAGTAGGATAATTCTGCAACCAGGATGAGAGAAGATTGTTAATAGCGCTCTTATGACTTGCTGTGCGTGTCATCGATATTTTTGCGCAAAATACTAAGCATAGCGAAATCACTATGATTAGTAGTCCACTGGCTAAGGCCGATGACGGTGGACTCAGAAGTGTGGCCAGATAAAGGTAAAGAGACCAGATTAGAAACCCTAATCCGACTACCATCAAAGCAAAAACCAAAACAATAATCGGAATAG
>DASWID010000055.1 GCA_036397855.1 Thermodesulfobacteriota bacterium
GGTCCCTTGACCCTCCGATAGACTCAGGAATCACTACTCAGACATGGCTGCCCAAACCCTGTCATATCGAACCTACACAACATGTCATCTCGAACCTTGTCCTGAGCTTCCGCGAAGGAACTGTGAGAGATCTTGTAGTTAAGTCGGTAGATACAAAAACAAAGGAAAGATTTCTCCTTGCTGTCGAAATTGCGAGAACTTCCACTTGTCCATGATCCAGGTGTGACACTGGTTTTCCTATTTGTTATAATTGGACTTAAGATGCCCCACTGCATCCTGGAATTTTCGGATAATATACTTCGATTCCCTGACCCATCGGCGGTTTTAGCTAAGTTAAAAAGGTTTTTATCAGAAACAAAGGGGGATTCATCATTTTGCGAGGGGGGGGTAAGCATTATTATCTTATGGCAAATGTCAAATCCTGACACTATCTGTGTTTTTGGTTAACGAAAAGAAGGCGGTTACGACCTGCACTCAAATATATAACATGAAAATAATGGTCCGATTGAATTCTTTCTAATACATATTGGAATAGGTAAAATATAAGATCAAAACTCTTATTAATAATAATATTCGAAAAGTATTATTTCTAACTTCGTCCTCTTTTGTCGTCTCTTTAATAATCTTCTTATCAAATACCTTAGGTTTATTTGAGCTTAAAGCCTTTGACCTGTTTTCAAGGTATCTTAATCCGACCGGGTCGTCGGACCAAATAGTGATTGTTCAGGTTGATCAGGAGAGCATAGATGCCCTGAGCAAAGAAGGCATAACCTGGCCATGGCCAAGGCAGATATACGCCCCGATTGTAGAGTATCTGTCTCAGGCGGAAGCCGTGTTCATAGATATTCTCTATACCGAGCCTTCGTCGTACGGGGAGGAGGACGATATGATCTTTTCGGAGGCGATTAAAAGGGCAAATAATGTCCATCTTCCCGTCTTTCTTTCAAGAAAAGACGAAATAATTACCTCAGAGGGTAAGGAATTCTTGGATCACTTCGCGATCAAGGATGAAATCTCCACAGCCCTTAACTTCAATTCTATACTCTATCCTATAGAAGCTTTGAGGCAATCTATTAAGGGATCAGGGAACGTCACGATTTCTCCCGACGATGATGGAGTGTATCGAAGGATACCTCTTATTTTTCAATTAAGGGAATATCTAATCCCTCATTTTTTGCTTAATTATCTGCTTGAGAAGGGTACGGTAAAGATCACAAAAAACAGGATCTATGTTAGTGAGACCGAAATTCCTCTTGTAGATGGAAAGCTTTTGCTCAGATATTATAAAAATAATAATCCCTTTAGGACCTTTTCGGCCTCTGAGATATTAAAGTCCTATCTCGATGTTAACTCATCAAAAACTCCAATTATAAGAGAGGATTTTTTTAAAGATAAGATAGTATTTTTGGGACTTACCGCCGCAGGCTTATACGACCTTAAGCCAACATCTATTTCTGCCATTTCCACAGGTGTTTTAATTCATGCCACCACACTTGATAACATCATCAACAAGAGTTTCATAAGACCTGTTAATGACCTTTTAGTGGTTGTCTTTATGTTCTTAATCAGTCTTTTTATCAGTTACTCTGTCCTGAAACGCCACTCACTGGTGATAAATCTCTCCCTTTTCTTAGGAACTCTATCCATCATAGTCTTAATCGCTGTCCTATTATTTAAGAATGCAATATACATAAAGATAATACCCCCGATATCTTCCCTTATGGTTAGCTTTATGATTGCAGTTGCCTATAGTTATGCGACTGAGGGAAGACAGAGACTATTTCTTAAGAACACCATTTCACAGTACATGGACAAAAAGATAGCAGATTTCCTTCTGGAGAATCCCTCTCTTATCAAACCTGGCGGTCAGAAAAAGCGTGTTACCGTGTTTTTTGCCGACATTGCGGGGTTTACTACAATGTCAGAGAAGACAACGCCGGAGAAAATAGCCACATTGTTACATACGGTTCTGAATTCGCTCACCGATGTCATAATTCGAAATCAGGGGGTAATCGACAAATACATTGGCGATTGTGTGATGGCGTTCTGGGGTGCACCCTTTGAAGGAGATAATGACGAGCTAAACGCATGTTATTCCGCGATTCAGTGTATGGAGGCTATTAATCAATTAAATGAGGGATTCCGCAACGAGGGTTTCCCGGACTTGAACATAAGAATTGGTATACACACGGGCGAGGCCATAGCCGGGAATATTGGAAGCGACAGGCTTTTTCACTATACCGTGATAGGGGATACCGTAAACCTGGCGTCGAGGCTTGAATCTGTCAATAAATTCTTTAAGACGAGGGTAATCATAAGTGAAGAAACAATTAAAAATACGGACAATACATTTTTTACAAGGGAGCTCGGCTCCATTGCGGTAAAGGGTAAGGAGTTGCCAATTAAGATATTTGAACTCATGGGTGACGAAAAAGGCACTGATCCAGGAGAGAGAAGCCTTGGGGAGCTCTATCATCAGGGCATACGGTGTCATAACGAGCAGAGATTTAAGGAGGCCATGGAAGTCTTCGATGAAATACTTAAGAAGTATCCCCAGGATGGACCTTCGGAATTTTACAGGAAACGCTGCGAAGATTTGATTTCAGTCCACAACTTGACAGAAGGCTGGAATATTATAAAGTTTATGGAAAAATGAGAATCAGTATATGGTTAATATTCTTCCTTTACATCGCCGTTATTATTGCTTCAGCAAATTCCGTTAATGCCGAAACCGTAACCGTCATTACCAAGCAAAACGCAATAAGGGAGTCTTGTAAGTTCTTCTCACCTATTAAGGCGACGGTTCATTACAACGACGTGCTTGAGGTAATTTCCCAGAGTGGTGAATGGTATCAGGTCAGCTTTAGGGGAACACGGGGATGCATCCATAAGACTGCTGTTGAGAAAAGATCCATTTCTTTGAGTGAAATCTCAGGGTCTGGAAGCCGGCCTACCTCTGGTGAAGAAGTTGCACTTGCCGGCAAGGGGTTTAACCCTCAAGTCGAGGCGGCTTATTCAAGGGAAAATCCCGGTTTAAACTTCCAGGCGGTAAATAGGGTTGAGAATTATAGAGTTTCTGAAAATGAACTTA